>JALHEL010000520.1 GCA_022837205.1 Leptolinea sp. | reverse complement strand
CTGCAGTAATCTTCACCAGCAAGACCGGCATTGACAACTTCTTCAGGATTTGCGGCGAGCTCAGAATATGCGTGCCCGATTCGATGAAGTATTTCTGCATCACCGAGAATATTGCATATTATCTTCAGAAATACATTGTTTACCGTAAACGCAAGATCTTTTACGGCAAATCAAAATTCCAGGATCTGATAGACCTGATCGTCAAACACAGGGAAGATAATTTCCTGATCCCCCTTCCCAAAGCGCATAATGCGGAAATTCCGGATATCCTCGACAAAAACAAAATCAAATATACCATCGGAACCTTTTACAGGACCATTAGTAACCAATTCGACGATGCGAAGGATTTCGATTATGATATTCTTGTATTTTACAGCCCCTCGGGAATAAAGTCGCTTAAAGAGAATTTCCCCGATTTTGTACAGGGTGATATAAAAATCGCTGCCTTTGGCCCCACAACAGCCAGCGCGGTGAAAAAGGAAGGCCTGAGGCTCGATATCAAGGCACCCAATCCAAAGGCCCCGTCGATGACAATGGCCCTTGACGAGTACCTGAAGGAATTTAACAAAAACTGCAAATAATATATTCCACTGTTCCGGATTCCCGGTCCGGAATCTTCCGGCAGAACATCCCGGGGAAATCTGACTCTGAGATGGAAAAAGGCGAAAGACAGACTTTCTCAAGGAATGAAAGGCTTCGCGGAAGCAGCCTTATTGATGATTTGTTCAAAACAGGAAATTTTTTTACAACATCCCTTTTCAGAGTTATATGGATGATCCCGTCCGAACAAATTCCTTCTCCTGCCCAGATAGCCGTCAGCGTGCCAAAAAGGGCATTCAGGCATGCAAACGACAGAAACCTTCTTAAAAGAAGAATCAGGGAATCATACCGCCGGAGAAAACAAAGCCTTTACTCCTTTCTCATAGAAGAAGACATCAGATTGATATTCATCCTGATATACCGAAGCAACCGGATCGAGGACTTCAGCGCTATCGACAGATCGGTAAAAGAGACTATTGACAGGCTATGCAAAAACGCCGCGATGAGACACGGCAAAAGTTAAAATTTTTTTAAATATTTCTATCCCAGCCCTGTTCACGAATTTCTTCTTATTTTCGCTCCCGAATGCATTATGTCAGTAAACAACAAAAAATGAAAAAATTGAAAAGTCCGCTTGACAATTGACCGAATATAGATATAATGTAGAATCAAAATGATGGTATGTTCCATCAAAAAAACAAAAA
>JALHEL010000519.1 GCA_022837205.1 Leptolinea sp. | reverse complement strand
ATAATCGTAAAGACCTTCGGGCAACGGTTCCGAAACTTTTATTTTTAAAGGATTTTGTTGAATCACCTGGATCGCATTCTTTTTGACCAATGAGAAAATGATCATCGAAATAATTGTATCGATCCTCTTTTCGAGTAGGACGGCAGCTTCCACGGCAGTCAATCCGCGTTTAATCCCTTCTCCTTCCGCTTTTATGGACGGAGGGAGGTAACTGCCCGGAACAATATTATTTTTCTTCTTCTTAGAAGAAGAAAAACTGCGAATCAACGGAATGATGATCAACAAACCGACGACAAAAATGAATATCAGGGAGCCAATTCCCCCCGAATCGTTGTTTTTTACCTGGGATTCGGTTTGGATTTTTACATCCGGATTAAGGAATTCTTTAGGAAACTTTGCTCCGAATGTATAGGGCGAGCTGCTGTCCGCATGATCGGATTGCCACTCGTATACGATATTTCCTTCTGCTGTAATCCATGAATCGGGCTCATCATCTCCGACCCAATTCTCCGGTGTGAAATAAGAAGGATCCGAAGAACTCATACCGGGCGGCAATACCAACCTGACAGTTAATTTTGTTGTACCGGTAGTGAAATCCGAACCGAAATAATTGGGCATAAAACGGAAACTGACATATTCCGTACCGTCACTTGAATCCGATGAAAGATATAGAACATTTTTTATATTTTGAACTTCGACATAAACACCGGCTTTTGCATTTATCGGGATCGGATTTTCGGTATTATCTATGGTAATGCCGTACGAATATCCGACTTCGTCGGGGTCGACATAAGAGATTTTATCTTGATCCACTGTTTGATCATCAATCTTCGCAATTACATCTCTCAGACTGAAATTATTATTGGGCATACCGATATCAATATAATCGATATCCTGACCGTAGTTTTGAATCGTAAATTCATAAGAAACAGATACCGTCCCGTCTTTTTCCACCCAGAAAATTACGAAATCCTCCGGTATTGAAAAACGATAATCCGCTTGGACCGCAAAAATTCCGATAAAGAAGATCAAAGTTGCCAAAAAAACAGAGACAAATAATCTGGCGCCTGCTTTACTCTTACCGAAAAAATCATTCATTGTTATTCTCCGCCCCGATTACCATTTCGGCTCTTCCGTGACTTCGTAGACAGCACCGCAATAGGGACATTTAACCGTCGGCGCCCCATTGACTATCGTAAAATTGTCGGCATTTAAAGGTCCGCCGCATTTTTGACAACTCTTTGGATTCATCTT
>JALHEL010000518.1 GCA_022837205.1 Leptolinea sp. | reverse complement strand
TCGATAAATCCGGCGACCGAAAACGGAGACGGGTTGATGCCCCTGATAATTTCCGCGATGCGACAGCCGGCTTTTCCCGCGCCGACGATCAGGGTATTGATCAGATATTTGGGCAGGGTAAATTTCCGGATATAAAAAAGTCGCCAAAGGATGGAAAGAACGGCACAACTGATAAGAAAAGAGGCGACCCCGCGGCGGGGTAGCGCTTTTGGCGGAGCGACGAAGAAGATCGTCAGGTAGAGTGTTCCGGCAAGTAAACTGGCGATCAGAATGAAATTTAATGTGGTCGGAACCGAACTTGCCCGGCGCAGATCATATATCGGCGCCATTAATAGTAACCAAAGGATCGGAAGAAAATAAAACCAATTCTCCGGTCTTTCGGCAAAAAATTCGGGAGAGAGCCCTAACCAGTCATCGCCTTTCGCCCATGTGACCAGAGAGATGACCAGCGCCAATATTGTGACCAATAAATCGCCAAGGAACAGGATAATTTTACGTTCCTTGGATGACAGGCGGGATTGAAATGGACTTCGAAAGAATTGTTCAGCCATTTTTCTTCATGTCGGAAACGTTTTGCTCAATTATGATTGATGTTACCGTTCTGTGCGAATTCTTTTGAAAGCGGGAACAACTTTCTACTCATGAGAGCCAGTTTCGGATTCTTGTTCACTCCTAAAAATCAGTTTTATTAGACTCCAGATAAATCCGCTCCCCCAGCTGAAATGCATAATTGCCAAAGCAATGGGTAATCCTATGAGTTGTATCAGATCGTTTTCTTTGCCCGCAGTCCTAATTCCGGCAAAAAGCAAGACGGCAATGTAAACGATTAGCTCCAATAATAACACATTCAAAAAGGCATGCGAAAAAAAACTGCCAATCGCAAAAAACAACAGACTGAAAACGAAGAGCGGCGGAATCAGTTGGCGTAAACGGAGGCTTTTGGGATCTTTTTTCAGCATTCTGAGTTTCCAATATCCGTATCGCCAATATTGTTTGGCTAAACCGCGGAAAGTGGTCCGCGAAAAATAAATGCAGCGAATGTCGGGATCAAACCAAATCTTTCCGCCGTTGCGACGGATCCGAACGTTGAGATCATAATCTTCGTTGATCGGCAGAGATTCATCATATCCCCCGAGTGCCGTAAGGGTTTCTTTTTTATAAGCTCCGTAAGGTACCGTATCAACAAAGGATGCCGTTTCGGAAAAACGATACTTGGCATCTCCCGCGCCAAGCGGAGAAGAAGCGGCGTTGGCAAT
>JALHEL010000517.1 GCA_022837205.1 Leptolinea sp. | reverse complement strand
CCTCTCTATGCTCTGGTTTGGCTTACTCCTCTTTTAGAGCCTCTGAGACAGGCCGGAATAGAGCCGGGATTTGTTACCTACGTATGGGGAACAACAGGATCGTTTAAGAGCACTATAATCGCTCTCTTGCTCTCCCATTATGGAAATTTTGGCCCTAAATCTCTCCCTGCATCCTTTAGAGATACCCCTAAATCAATAGAAGAGATGGCTTTCCAAACTAAAGACACTCTTCTGGTAGTTGATGATCTTTATCCAGCTAAAGATCCCAGAGAACGGGCAAAGCTGGAGGGAGTGCTGGAATACCTTACACGAAATCAAGGGGATAGGCAAGGAAGAGGCCGGCTGAATTCCAATATAGCTTTGGTATCTGGGCATCCTCCCAGGGGCCTAGCTCTATGCTCTGGGGAGATAATGCCTCTTACTGGATCCAGCCTGGCCAGGAATTTAGTACTCCATCTCCTGAAGGAGGATATAAACCAGGAGAAGCTTACCCAGACTCAGGCCCAGAAGGATCTGTTCTCCCAGGCAATGAGGGGATATCTTGAATGGCTGGCTCCTCAGATAGATGAGCTCCCATCCCATTTTACAGAAGATTTTGAGCGACTGAGGGAAGACGCAAAGAAAGCCTCCAAGACCAGAACGGCTTGATGAGATGATAGCTCACCTCTTCTTAGGCCTGAATACCTTCATCCTCTTTGCAACCTCCCAGAGAGCTCTCTCCCAGAAGGAAGCGGCTGATTTCCTCCAAGAGGCCTGGGAAACACTAAACCAAGTAGCTGAGGAGATGGCTCAGGTTGCAGAACGGGAAGAGCCCACTAAACGCTTCTTTGAAGCTCTCCAGGAGTTGCAGACTCTGGGCCGGATATACTTTGCCAATATGGAGGATGAGACTCCAGAGATAGCAGAGCGAACGCTAGGGGCGGTAAAAGTCGGGTGGGGACCCGATGGGAAGGGGGTTTACTACCTCCTCTGGGGGCCGGCCTGGGAGCAGGTAATAAAATACCTTCGAACTCAGGAGGAGGGGATCTCCCTTTCCAAAAACTCCCTTCTGGATTCAATAGAGCAGCGAGGTCTCCTTGATAGGACCCAGGCAGAAAGAAGAGTAATTAAGAAGAAGATAGCAGGGGAGCAATATAGAGTACTTCCTATTTTGGAAAAGGCTTTCAACCTTGAGAGGGGAGAGAATGAGGCTTAAGCTCTTTGAAGGGTTGAAGAGGGAACTGAGGGAACCTTTAGAGGAAAAGGGAACCTCTAAAATCAATATCAATCAATTTAAAGTTCCCGTAGTTCCCTTAGTTCCCTCTATTATCTTCCTCACGCGCATGGGAAAGATTACACGGTATAGCACGCAAATAATTTGTGAATATATCCTACCCTTATGTAAAATAGAGGGAACCGAGGGAACCGAGGGAACCAGAGGCTTACAGATGCCGGTTTTAAGGTTCCCTCTACATGTAAAAGGTTCCCTCAGGTTCCCTCAGGAGGCCTGCATATGAGCGGGGACTTCTCTCCAGAGCTGGGCCTCACCCAGGAGGAGCTTTTAGAGAGGCTCATCTCCCAGGGCCTGGCCAGGAAGGTAAAGAAGCGGATAGGGGGCCGGACCTATGAGGTATTAGCTATTGATTCTAAGGTTATGGGGGCGATTAGGAAATGAGCCTTCTTACTATCTGGGCTCCAGGCGCTTCCGGTGGATCTATCTTATCTCCTCAGCCAAAGGAGGGAGCTCCCTCTGATCGATCAGAACCAAAAAAGAGGCCATTTTCCCAGGCTACTCTCCCAGAAGCTGAAGAGCCGAATTTGTCCAGTTTTGTCCATTTGTCCAATGTAATCAATATCGCTACTCAAGAGGCCTGGGCTTCTGCTCTCCAGGAGGTAGAGGCGGCGGGGATCTTTGGCT
>JALHEL010000516.1 GCA_022837205.1 Leptolinea sp. | reverse complement strand
CAAATAACGATTTCAAGAAGATTTTCTGATACACCTTTCGGAATCATAGAAAGATACCGGAGAACCCTAACGGCCGTCTCGGTGAATTCAAAAACTCTTCCGGCGCAGCTAACAAACTCGGAACCGTCCGGAAATTTCTCCGGCTCAAGGTTTAATATAAGCGAATCCTTTTTCCTGACGCTCAACCAGTTCGACCACTCCCGCCGGAACAATGATAACCGCTTCCGGCAGTTCCTCTTTCCGAAACCCGAACTTCCGCAATGCATTGTTACAAGCCGCAAAACGGATTCCTTCTCCGACCAATTCCACGAACAAATCGTTTGTCGACGCCTCTTGAATATAAAATTTGACACCGGCGGAATTCGCGAGTACCTCAATTTCCGCTTCCGGTTCGGCATTTAGAAAATTCCGAACATTTTCCAAAGCGAGTTGCCATTTTTCCGGTTCATCTACATGAAAAATTACTTTCATTTTTTCTCCTTTTGGGAACAAACAATTTTAATCCGCATCGGCGGCTGCCTTTGGGAACTGTCGATATCCGTCCATAACTTCAAGGCTGTTGAGCTTTTTCGGAATTTTCGTCGACAGCGGCTGAAAAAATACCGCGATCCTGAATTTCTTTTAATATTTTCTGCTTGATCAATTGCTGTCCGGCGCCCTGATTCCCCGATATCGTTTCCGCGGCAACTTGTACCGTGTAATTTGAATCCGCTAAGCCGTCGATCCCGGAAAAAGCGGGGGCAGCCGTGAAATAGTCAACCTCTTTTCGGCATTCTTCGGATATTTTTTCAATCATGGCGCCGATTTCGTCCGGTTTTATGGCATACGGGACCGGGAATTTAACATTAATTTTGATCGGATGGGTGGAATAATTCGTAACTTGTTGTACCAGGCTGTTGGGGATCAAAGTAATCGATCCGTCGTCATCCCGCACCTTGATTTTTCTTAACCCGATTTCTTCCACCGTACCGGTGACCGATCCGATGGTCAGGTAATCACCAATGTTGAACTGATCCTCCAAAAGAATAAAGAGCCCGCTCAAGATATCCTTCACCAATGTTTGGGCACCCAATGCAATGGCGATACCACCGATCCCGGCTGTCGCAATAATCGAACTGGTATTGATACCGAACAAATCTAAAATAAAAGTAATTGCGATAAAATAAATAATGAATTTGACGAAGCTATTCAAAGCCGAAAAAACGGTGATCTTTTTGCTTTCCGGTACCTTCGGAAATTTATGGGATGAAAAACGTCTGAGAGCTTTATT
>JALHEL010000515.1 GCA_022837205.1 Leptolinea sp. | reverse complement strand
AGCACAGACAATTCATACAGAGGTCTTTGAATCTTTTTTCTTATTGGTGAAACGAAATAGCGTTTGGAACTGAGAATTTCATCATATCTTCCAACTATGTTTTCTTCCCTGCAAAAATCGGTCTCTTGGTTGTCTTTTAAGTAGGGTTGGCTCAGGTATTCTCTATATAAATTATCGTTATGATCTATTTCCCTGATTAGTTCGACAACCTCGGAATACGAATGAAAATCAAGACAGTTAATAAAGGCTTTTGGATTAAAGTCATTGGCGACCAATGGATCACCCCAATAAATTGGAATAGTATCGCTAATTAATGCGTGCATCAATTTTTCTGTTGTATACCCGGGATAACTGGCGTTTTCAAAAGTGATAGAAAACTTGTAGTTGCGCATCCATTTGAGTTTGCTTTCCGAGCCACTTTCGATGTTGTAACCAATATTGTTCAGAAACCTCCCGCCGGAATCCACTTTTTTATATGTGCTGAGTTTGTTATAGAACTCAATTCTTTCTGTTGCTGACGCGTTAGAAACCATGAAGCTGCAAAATTTCCTGGGTTCTGCAGAGATTCTTTCTGGATCTCTTGGACGGAAAAGTTGATTGTATTCAGGCCAGCGGCGGTAAATGGGTAGACGGTAATTTCTTGCACTGACAGGGTAATCGTAAGAAAAAGCGTAATCACACCTTTTGAAATTCGGGCGGATATTTTCAGGGGTATAAAAAACTCGGATACAGTGGTACTTAAGATACGTGGGACCGTTGCAAGAATAAAACAAAAAATCCGGATCATCAGAAAGGATTGGATGCCAGTGTCTGCTGATCATTCGCCATTCAAATGATTGTTCAACCCCGCCTCGATCAAATGGTCGTTGCATATCAGTAAAAATGACTTTAATAGGTTTTTTATCCATTAATTAGATCTCATGTGTAAAAAAGTCAAGCAAAAAATCCTGAATTTCCTGTGTTTGTTACGGGGCAAGCAAAAAGCTTATTTCCTTGAATAGAGAGGGAAGCATTAAACCTTATGATTCATCCCAGTTTCTTTCCAATTTCCCCCTGGTGTGCCGTAAAACTCTCCGCCGCAAATCCGTGGGCAGGAATCCCCAATGGCGCAAGCGCAGCAGTTGAATTTCTTTCTTAACCTGACCGGCATTCATATCCGCGTACTTCTGAAACACTTCCTCCATGCGGGGGGCGGTATAGTTTTGGTCTGCCCGGTTGAATACACCCGCATAAACCAGTTCCGCGCCAAGCGATGCGAATCCGATGCGGCGGTC
>JALHEL010000514.1 GCA_022837205.1 Leptolinea sp. | reverse complement strand
CCAGGCTAATTTTGATTTCTTGCCGACTCAAGATTGGGGGTTCGTATTTGCGGCAAGCTCCTTCTACGAGCCTTTCGAGGCTTTTTTTGGATATAGCCCTCACTTTGCGTGAGGGCTTCCAACCCTTGGAATTGTTTTTCAATGAAGAAGGGATGTACGTATAAGAAAGGACGGCTCATCCTTGTTTACGATTGAACAGAGCTCGGATTTAAGAAATCCACACTATATTGCAAAACCAATTGACCAATCCCTTGGTTTGGTGCTTGAAAGGCTTGATAACAACCAAACTAACCTTATACAGAGTGATGACCTGAACCACTGTGTCAATTCTTTTATCTATGACCGCAAAGCTCAAAACTTGGCTGAGGGAACAATTGGCTTCTATCAAACAAAGCTGAAATTGCTTTTAAGATACTTAGGGCTTTTAGGAATTTCCAAAATAACAGGCATAACATCGCAAATAACCAGAGATTATTTAATTTATCTCGATGAAAAAGGGCATAATCCGAACGGTGTTCATGCAGCTTATCGCGCACTAAAAGCCTTTCTTAATTGGTGGGAAAGGGAATTTGAACCGCAGAATTGGAGAAACCCCATAAAGAAGGTCAAAGCCCCAAAAGTGCCGATGGAGATTTTAGAACCAGTAAAATCAGAGGAAGCACTTCAACTTCTATCGGTTTGTGATACAAAATCTATTCTCGGTGTACGCGATCGCGCCATCATTCTGACCCTGATGGACACAGGTGTCAGGGCATCTGAACTTCTAGCAATTTCAAGAAAAGATCTCAATTTAGATAGCGGAAAGATCATAATTCGGAAGGGGAAGGGCAACAAATTTCGAATCGTCTTCATATCCGCTAAAACACAACAAGCCATCAGATCATATTTAAAGGTAAGAGATGATTTTTCGCAATCGCTGTGGATAACCAAGACCGGCAGCCAATTACAATATTCCGGACTGCGGCAAATCATCCGACGCAAAGCCAAAGATGCCAATATCAATACCCCTTCCCTGCACAGTTTCCGCAGGTATTTCGCGCTTCAAATGCTCCGCAATGGAGTTGATATTTTCTCGTTGCAGAAATTAATGGGTCATTCGGATATTCAAATTCTACGTCGATATCTTCAACAGACCGAAGAGGATATCCGATCAGCCCATAAACTGGGAGGCCCCGTTACTCAACTGCTTGGGAACCTATAGGCGCTACAGTTTCCATTTATCCACCGGACTGGCTTGATTATGCGCTTCCTGTAAATCCGATCCTGCTTGCTTTAGATACCTTCTGAGCATCTGCAAGTCTGC
>JALHEL010000513.1 GCA_022837205.1 Leptolinea sp. | reverse complement strand
ATGACGCGATTCCCATTCAGCGGCGGCAAACTCACAAATCCGGTGCATAGATCCATCATTTCTTCAACCGTCTTCACCCGAACAGCTCCGCATTGTCTGAACGCAGCATCGTAAACGGCGTCGGCACCCGCCATCGATCCCGTATGGGAGGCTGTCGCTCGTTGTCCGACATTTGTCCGACCGGCTTTAATAACGACGACCGGTTTGATCTTGCTGCAGGCTTCGAGCGCTTCCATGAATTCGCGTCCATTTCGAATGCTTTCAATATATAAAGCAACCACCTTTGTTTCCGGATCGTCTTTGAAATATCGGAGCAGCTCTACTTGATTAACGTCGATTCCGTTCCCGTAACTGACGAATTTCGAAATACCCAGCCCCTGTTCTTGTGCCCAGGCTAACACGACGCCGCCCAAAGCTCCGCTTTGCGAAACCAACGCAACCCCGCCTTGAGGCGGATGAATTTCAAGTGTCGGGAAAAATTTGTGGCTGGTACAGACAATACCGGCGCAGTTCGGGCCGATAACCCGGATATGGTTCCGTTTAGCCGCCTCAAGAACCTCATCTTCTCCGGCTTTATTCCCCATTTCAGAGAATCCGGCAGTAATCACAACGGCAGCTTTTACCCCTGCTTTTCCGCAATCATCCAAGACGGACGGGACCGTGGAAGCGGGTGAAACGATAACAGCCAGATCAACCGGTTCTCCGATAGATGCCACCGACGGAAATCCTTGGATACCGAAAGCGCCTTGTGCTTTCGGATTTACCGCAAACAATTTCCCTTCATATCCTCCGTCAATTATTTTCTTAAGCAAAACTTGTCCCAATTTACCTTCCGACATTGAGCCGTTTACGACAACCGCATGAGGATAAAAAAAGGATTCGAAACTCATTTGGTACCCTCGGAAACAGACGGAATTTGTTCCGGAATGTAATCCAAACCACATTGCAACGCATAACGGTTAATTTCGACTGCTTTAGGCCATCTCTCTTCAATCACTTTTCTGATATCTTCTACCGAAATAATTTGTGAAAGCTTTGTATATTTCATAATGATTCCCAGCATGAAAATATTATCAGCCACTTTGATCCCATCATAAGAAGGAACATCTGCTTCATTGATATAGACGAGATTTGCTCCGGCTTGCTTGATTTGATCGATTACATCCTGAACAGAAGGATACCCCGCTTTTCCGAGCATGACTGCTGTCGGTGCCCAGATATTACCGAGCAAGACAAAATCTCCGCCGGGTTTAACATAACGAATCGCTTTTAAAGATTCCGATACTTCCATTGATAAAACGAGATC
>JALHEL010000512.1 GCA_022837205.1 Leptolinea sp. | reverse complement strand
CGGAAAATGAAAGAGATTTTTCTTGCAGCTGAAATTACCAGACGTTATTCAAAAGATCAAATTCTGGAACTTTATCTAAATGAAAATTATTACGGGAATTTTGCTTATGGCATTGAAGCAGCCGCACAGACTTATTTCGGCATTCCCGCAAAATTCCTGAATTTATCACAATCCGCTTTTTTAGCAGGTCTGCCTCAAGCTCCAGCGGTTTATGACATTTATACCAACCGTGAATTAACCTTGCAACGTCAAAAAGATGTGATGCTATTAATTTATCTTTTAAGCAAAGAACGGGGTTGTATTTATGTCAGTAATTCCAGCGGAAAAGTTTGTGTGGATGAAGTATCTTTCGATCAGTCAATAAAAGAAATGGAAACATATAGTTTTAAGGAAGTCGAATTTAAGATAAAGTATCCGCATTGGGTGAATTATATTCGGTCTATTTTGGAAGAAAAGTATGGAGCTCAAAGTATATATCGTTCCGGCTTTACTGTTTACACTTCGATTGATCCCGAGTTGCAAGATCTTGCACAACAAATAATTACTAATCAGATTAATTCGATGAAGGAAAACAACGCGAAGAATGGTGCATTGGTTGCTATACAACCCGAATCCGGTGAAATCCTTGCGATGGTAGGCTCTCCCGATTTCAATGACGAACAAAACAGCGGGCAAATAAACATGGCTATATCGCCCAGACAACCCGGATCGGCTATTAAACCGTTAATCTATGCGGCGGCGTTTGAGAAAGGCTGGACACCGGCTACTCTTGTTTGGGATATTGAAACCGCTTTTTCTCCGACGGGAGATCCGGCTGAACTGAATTACTCAGATCCCTATATACCGGTGAATTATGACGGAAAATATCATGGTCCTGTGTTGGTCCGAGACGCCTTGGCAAATTCCTATAATGTGCCTGCCGTAAAAGCACTCGAATATGTTCATGTTTATGATGATCCGGATACTTCGGAATCCGACGGCTTTATCAATTTTGCAAAACGATTTCATTTGAATACCTTTGATAAACCGGGATTTGGACTTTCCTTAGCTTTAGGAGGAGGAGAAGTTTCTTTATTGGATCTGACAAATGCATTTTGTGTATTTGCGAATTCAGGCAATTATGTTCCGGTAACCCCAATTTTAAAAATACTAAATAGTAAAGGTGAGATTATATACAAAGCCGAACAACCTGAGAGGGAACAAATAATAAATGAAGAGTATGCTTATCAGATTACTTCTATTTTATCCGATTCATCAGCCAGAGCGCCGATGTTCGGACAAGATTCTGTCTTAAATCTACCGTTCCCG
>JALHEL010000511.1 GCA_022837205.1 Leptolinea sp. | reverse complement strand
AAGAAATAGTAACTCGCTTGACCGGGAAAATCGATTCTTACAAGACTTCCTTTATCGCTCTTAAATGCTGAATGTGTATTCCGATATGTCCGATCCCGAGTAAAATGCTCGACAAAATCAGCCAAATAACATTTCCGTAGATACCTAACAACAAGAAAGCTAAAACGGGTAAACTCGCAGCGGGAACGGGAATTCCGCAAAAATTTCGATAAAAATTCTCTTCCGTATGTTCATTCAAAAAATAGCGTATCCAATTAAGTTCATACAAAATCATGGAGAAAAACGATGCGCTCAACCATAAACTTCTGCCGGAAAACGGAGTCATATTCAAATCATTAAAAATAAGAACGCAGCAAGTACAGCACACTTGTCCGGCACGTTCAAATATCAATAAAACTCTGTTTTCCCGGTCCGGACGATAATCTATCGGTTTATTCTTACTCCATATTGCATTCGGAATCCAAAGCATCAATAAGTAAACCAAACCTACGTAGGAAAAACCTAAATGTCCTATCATCAGAATGCCTGAAAGAAAACTATATTGAAACGGTTTTGGACGGATCTTCCGTAGTATCCAAGATATATGCTTTCTTAGTGTTCGGTTTCTCCGCTTTTTTGAAAGTCAATCTCAAAACATTTTTAGCACACAGATCAACACACCCGCCACAAAGGATGCATTCATCATTTTGCAAAGTATTTGTCCGGACCATTTCTTCGACATTCAAGCCCATCGGACAATTCTTAGAACAAACTCCGCATTTCACGCACTTTTCCGAATTCGCTTCCAAATGAAGAGATGGATATCCAAACCGATTTTTGATTCTACTTCCGAGGATCATGAACGGAGCCATCCAGCAAATCGAATGGCACATCCCGCGCTTACCGACCGTAAGCGCCAGAATGGTAATCAAGAAAACAAAGAAAAGATAGACAACCAATTCCGTTATGCCCGAGACCGAAATTCCGTGATCAGTCATGTAGAAGAAATTTACGCTCTTTATTCCGCCTTGTGAGATAAAACCAAAAATTATCGTAAATATCCTTTTTTATCGCTTACCTTTTTATCAATAACCTGTGAGCAATATTCCTGAAGGCTCCCGCCCGGGCAAACCCAACCGCAAAAAGCTCTTCCCCAAAAAAGAGAAACAACAAACTGGATCGCAAACAGAATCAAACTTCCCGTAACAATGCCCGAAAAGCTTCCTTGTATAATCAGTACGGGAGAGAAATAATACAAGGTGACAGGAAATAATAAGAATGAAAATAAAAGCAGGAATTTACGAATTTTTTGGCGTTTCATCATAAGCTCTCTTTCTTATTTTCTTCCGATAGCAGATTTTCATTTATAAATGTCAAGGCTTCATCTGCCCAATCGAGATAAGCTTTATAAATATGTTCTCCGAACAAGACTGTCAGGTAATAATAAAGATGATCTGCATTTTCCTGAAAGACGCTTTCCAAATTCGTTTTAAATGACTGCATCAGTTGTAAATCTTCCTGATGCTGTTTTTGAAATGTCTCGATTCTTTGAATTGTATTTGTCGGACCGCTGAGATTTCCAAAAAATAATTTTAGGAGAATTTCATATCGCACATATTCTTTTTCGTTGGGTAATGATAACCAGTCGGTCAGTTTTTTCTTCCCTTTTTCGGTGATCGAATAAATAATGCGATCCGGACCTTTTTCCGATTTCTCAGGCTTGCCGATAATTGAACCTTCTTCTTCCAACATTTTCAATGCGGGATACAACTGACCGTAACCGATGTTCCAAAACCTTGAAATCTTAAGATTGATCTCTTTTTTCAAATCATACCCGCTTGAATCTTTATGGGTCAACAGTCCGAGTATGATATAAGCCGTATTATTTTTTTGAGTCATTTCTCAACCTCTTTGAAAATCTGATATAACTATATCAAATTGATATAGTTATGTCAAGAGTTTTTTCCCTGAATTCGTTTCGGATGAATAAAAAAGGTCGGAAAGATATCGGTTGATATCTTTCCGACCCAACATGTGGGAAAGCCAAAAACTTTCCCGATCTTCCGCTCGATTAGTGCGGCTTTTACATTATTTATTTACAGATTGTTCGAAATACTTTTTATAGATTTCATCGAATTTTCCGGATTCCTTCAACGCTTTCAAGCCGGCATTGATTTTATCCAGTAGATCTTTGTTATCTTTACAAACCGCGAAAGCCAATTCTTCGGATGAATATTGATCGCCGACAATTTTTAATCCGCCCATCGACTTCACATAGGCTTCCGCCATTGTATTGTCGCCCAAAACACCGTCGATTTGACCGTTTTTCAGGTCCATGTAAGCCAGATCGATTGTGTCATAGCCTCTGAATGT
>JALHEL010000510.1 GCA_022837205.1 Leptolinea sp. | reverse complement strand
AAAGCTCCAGCCGATCTAATTATTCGGAACGGAAAATTGGTTAATGTGAATCTCGGCATCGTTCAAAATAATATGGATGTCGTCGTAAAGCATGGTTTTATCGCTTACGTGGGTCAGGATACCGAAAATAAAATCATGGCGGATGAGAATACCCACATTGTCGATGCCAAAGGCCGTTATTTGGTTCCCGGTTTAATCGATAGTCATGTCCATATCGAAAGCTCAATGATGGACCCCCGCCATTTCATAGAGGGGATATTACCTCACGGTACCACGACCATTTGTCCGGATAATCATGAGATTGTAAATGTATTGGGATTGAAAGCTGTGGAATTATTCCACAATTCAGCAAAGGGATTGCCGATTAAATTCCTCTTGGCAATGCCGGTATGTGTGCCGTCAGTAATGGGATTTGAAAATGCCGGAGCGGAGATAAACGCCGATGATGTCACTACAGCCTATTCCAAAGGTTGGGCGCAGTTACAAGGCGAACAAATGAATTTTCCGGGGGTAATCCATGGGGATGAACATGTGCATTCAATTATCAAAGCTTCCCTTGATGCCGGTGTCATCCTGACAGGTCACTACTCCAGTAATGAAATCGATCAAGGACTAAATGCCTTTGCCGCAACCGGAATCTCCTGCTGCCATGAAGCAACAACGGCTGAGGCGGTAATGAAACGTTCTGAACTGGGATTTTACAGTCAGTTGCGTTACGGTTCGGCTTGGTTGGACCTACCAAATACCATAAAAGCTTACACGGAAAATCCGGGGTTGGATACCCGCTTCCTGACAATTTGTACGGATGATGTCAACGCCGCCACGATTATTCGGGAAGGGCAAATGGATCGGGCAGTCCGAACGGCGATCAAGAACGGTGTCCCTCCGGTTATCGCCATTCAAATGGCCACCTTAAATGCCGCTCAATTACTGGAAAAAGCCCGCTGGATCGGTTCAATTTCACCGAGTCGGGCAGCGGATATTCTTATTGTCAGCGATTTGGCAGAATTCATAATTGACGAAGTATATAGTGACGGAGTTTTGGTGGCAAAAAATGGGATCCTAACCGTTGAACTCGAACCATATCATTACCCGGATTACTCCTTAAATACCGTTCACTTAAATTTGCTTAAACCAGAAGACTTCCGAATTCCGGCGAATACAAATGATCCGGTTAACATTCGGGCAATCGAAATACAATCCGGAATGGTAAATACGATTGAGGAAACAAAAAAGATGCACCCGGTTAATGGAATGCTTGAATCGGATGTCTCACGGGATATAGCAAAAGCTTTTATCTTTTATCGCCAT
>JALHEL010000509.1 GCA_022837205.1 Leptolinea sp. | reverse complement strand
TTTTTTCCGTTTTCTTATGGGTAAAAAACTTTTCCGAACTGTATGAATGGATCAGAATTAATCGATCTTACCTGTTGATTGAAGAAGCTGTTTTTTTGCTTGCTTTTTCGCTGATTATTGTATTTCGCTTGGCGAATCCCAATATTGCCGGCACTGAAAAGCCCATGGAAATGACTTTTATTAATGGAATTGTTTATTCGGAGACCTTCCCCCCTCATGATTCCTGGTTGGCCGGATACAGTATTTCGTATTATTACTTCGGATATGTCATGACGATGTTGATCGGTCGACTTGCCGGAGTTCCCGCAGAAGTTGGTTTTAATCTGATGCTGGCCACCGTCTTTGCATTAGCCGCCGCGGCTTCCTATTCTTTGGTAAATAATCTGCTTTCTGTCGCCAGAAATAACGGATTCGGTAAATTGAAACATTTTGCCGGCTCTTTTTTGGCTCCTATTTTTCTGCTGATTTGCAGTAACCTTGAGGGATTATTGGAAGTCTTTTATGCTCGCGGACTTTTTTGGAAAACAGATGGTTCATCCGCTTTTTGGCAATGGTTAGGTTTAAAGGAATTGGATACCGCACCAGCCATCGCCCCGACTTGGGACATTACCCAACGGCCGGGAATTTGGTGGTGGCGCGCTTCACGGGTCTTATCCGATACGGGTTTGGATGGTTCAAGCAAAGAAATTATTGATGAGTTTCCCTTTTTTTCATTTTATTTAGGCGATCTTCATCCTCATGTTCTTGGCATTCCATTTGTCTTATTGGCGCTGGCATTAGCTTTAAACGCATATTGGGGATATCGTAATAACGGGATCCGAGTTTCTTATCAGGAACAAATTTCTTGGGATAAAAAGATATTAAGCGTCGGGCGGAACTTTTTATCACGGACATTCTGGTTTGATGCAATCTGTATCGGCGGGTTGCTGTTCATGAATACTTGGGATTTTCCGATTTATTTCGTCATTTATTGCGGCGTTTACGGGTTGGCCGCCTACCAGGAAACCGGAAAATTAAAGAAGGCTTTCTGTGCATTTCTTGAAAAAGGGATTCCTTTTGGAATTGCCTGTGTTTTTTTATATTTCAGCTTTTTATCCGGCTTATCCTCTCAAGCCGGGGGATTCATTCCCAGCGGCGTTTTTACGACACGAACGATTCAGTTTGTGATTATGTTCGGTTTGTTTCTCATCCCGATTATCTGGTGGTTGGTTAGATCGGTAGGAAAAAGCCATCAGGAATTATTGAGGAAGACGCTAAAAATAAGTATTATTCTGTTTGCTGTACTTTTTTTGCTGGAGACAATCATTTTTGT
>JALHEL010000083.1 GCA_022837205.1 Leptolinea sp. | reverse complement strand
TAACTCATTAAGAATTTTTTTAGCTCTTTCGTAAAGCTGCGGAATGATTTCCACGGAGAAAACATCCCCATATCCCAATTCCGCCAGTAATGCCGTTTGATAACCGGATCCGGTTCCCACTTCCAACACCTTATCCCCCGGTTTCAACTCTGACAACTCGATCATTTGTGCCACCAATGAAGGTTGGGAAATAGTTTGTCCGCAGCCGATCGGTAAGGCACAATCATCATAAGCCTGATCCGCCTCACGGGACGGGACAAACTTATGTCTCGGAACGGTCTTGCAGGCTCGTAAAATATCCGGATTTTTTAAATTTATATATTTCGCGGCAAAATCAAAAAGTTGTTCCCGGTCCTTTTTATACGGATCCTCTTCGCAATGGCTATTCTTCTCTTTCGAGTTCAGGCAACATTTTGAAATTATAAAATGAAGCGGAATTGCATAAAAAGTTAGGCAAAAATTTCGCAATTTTTCCGCATTTTCGCAAAGATGGAAGCGGGATTTCATAATCTTTCTCTTTCGATAAGCTGTTTTGTTAAACTAATTATAGGGTATTCGCGAGCGAATCGATACTTTCAAAATTTTTGAAAATTATTCGATTGATTTCAAAATAAAAAAATCCGCTTCTTTCAAAGCGGATTTAATTTCGGTTGCTTTAAACAACGGGTGTTTGACTCTCCCAAAACACCGAAATTGTCTTTTTCACATCATCGTGAATCGCTTCCATCGCCCAGGATTCGATATGTTCGAACAGAACTGTGCCTTTGGCTTCCGCCAAATGCTTTTTCACATTATCGGCTCCCGCACGTGCCATATACGTGTAATAGTTGATTTTTCGTACACCGCGGGCAATCACTTTTCGATAATCATCGTGACTGACACCGGATCCGCCATGCATAACAATCGGTTTTCCGGTCAGCTTGCGGATTTTTGCCACCCGATCAAAATCCAATTTCGGTTCTTTCAAATAAATTCCGTGAACCGTCCCAAACGAACAAGCCAAAGCGTCAATTCCGGTTCGTTCGACAAACTCTTTTGCCGATTCTGGATCCGTATAAACGGATGCCGGATCTTCATCATGATCCACCGACCCCTCCGCACCGTGCATGACGCCGATTTCGGCTTCGACCGAAGCTCCTTTGGCAGCTGCCAATCGAATCACTTTTTGCGTATTCGCAATATTTTCCTCAAAAGGCAGAGTGGACCCGTCATACATAACCGAAGTGAATCCGAGATTAAGCGCCTTTTCCAAATAGGGAATATCCACCCCATGATCCAGATGAACACAGACGGGAACAGATGATCGTTCAGCTTCACGAAGCAAAATCGGTCCCACTACTTCCAATGGCATATAGCTTTCATGGGATTGGGCATGCATTAAAATGACCGGAGCATTCAGCTCTTCGGCAGCCGAGAGAACCCCCAAAATACTTGCAAGATTCGGTCCGTTGAACCCGCCGATCGCACATGTTCGCTTTTCAGCGATTTCCAATACATCTTTCAACGTTACCAGCATGGATTAATCCTCGAATTTCATTTATCAGAATAATTTTATCGGTCTTAATTACGTTATTATTTTACAGAATTTATTTAATGGGTTTCAGGTCCTTATACATAAAATAAATCGGAATTTCTACAAATTTAAAACCCAATTTTGCGGCGACATAATTCATCTCCACCTGAAACATGTATCCGTTCGCTTTAATCCTATCCAACGGCATTGCCTCAAGTGTTTCTCGCTTCCAAAGTTTAAATCCTCCCGTAACATCCCGAATGGATAAGCCCAGAATCGCGCGCGCATAAAAGTTCCCGAAACCGGACAACCATTTTCGATAGAAAGGCCAGCTTTCATCCAATTTTCCGCCTTTGACATAACGGGAACCGATTACCACATCACAATCTTTTAATGCTGCCGCCATAACAGGTATCTTATCAATCGGATGAGAGAAATCGGCATCCATTTGACCGATGTAATCCGCCCCATCCGCCATCGCCATACGAAATCCCTGATTATAAGCGGTGCCCAGCCCAAGCTTTCCCGATCGATGCATACATTTGATTCGATTGTCATATCGGACAGCCAGTTCATCCGCCAATTTTCCGGTTCCATCAGGGCTGTTATCATCGACAATCAGCAAATGAAGATTGTCCATGGGAAGGGCAAAAATCCTTTCAACCAAGAGAGGCAGATTTTCGTATTCGTTATATGTGGGAATCACAATGGTCGTTTTCATTTTTCCTTGTCTGTCTTTCATTCTGTTCGAAAAGACAAAATCGGGATCACTCTGCGATTATAATTATTTTTCGATTATTATATCGTAGAATTTATAGATGAGCGGACGATCCAAGAAAGGGTCTGCCGCTCAGACAAGAGGAAATAAATAAGGCAGAAGGTGTTCGAAGGAAAGTTATGCGGTCTTTAAGTAAAATAATTACAACCATACTATCGGCGATTGTGGCATGCAACGCCGTTTCAATTCCTGTTTTTTCGCAGAATGGACAGACAGACCCGATTCCCGACGAAGTGAATCAAACAGACAGTGCGTCCGCCGAATTTTTATGCCGGCCGGACAACTACTCCATGAATCAGGATTATTGCGTTTCATTGGGTCCTTCGGAAAAACTGACAAAATTGGCTGCGGAAGGAAAAAGCGGCGCAAAGGTTCCTTTTAATCCGCAGAAAATCGATCCGTCATTATCAACCGTTCCGTATAATTATGCGAAACTCAATTTGGAAAATACGGAATCGGCACCTTTATACAATACCGTTGAAGATGCGATCGCGGGAATCAATGCAATCGGAGAAATACCCGCCGGCGGAATTCGATATGTTTCCTATATCAATCGGGTCGATACAGCTGACGGACACTATGTCCAGGCAAAAAACGGTTCTTGGCTGCGTGCCTCACCGGCTGCCCTCCCGACCGCAACATTAGGCAGGACTTTCACAGCCACTCCGTCCAATAATTTCGGATGGGTCTTCGAAGGTTGCAATCCTTATCTTGAACCCAACTATAATTCGGGTGTTAACACTTCTGTGTGGTTTGATCGAGAACAGGTTCTGGAAGTTCTCGAGACGACTCAAGATAAAAATACCGCCTGGTTCAAAGTCGGAGAGAACCAATGGTTAGACCGGAACCATTTCCGCTGCGCCTATATCAATACGACACCGCCCGAAGGGGTTACAAACGGACGTTGGATCGAAGTGGATTTGCATGAACAGGTTGTCATGGCTTATGAAAATAATTCGCTGGTCTTTGCCGCCATGGTAGCAACCGGCATGAAACCTTTCTATACCAAGCCAGGGATTTTTCAAATTTACGAAAAGAAAGAAGCCGAAAACATGACAGGGGCTTTTGAGGCGGATAAATCGGATTATTATTCGTTGGACGATGTACCTTTCACGATGTATTTTGACGAAGCACGCGCGCTGCATGGCGCCTACTGGCGCGCTTGGTATGGTTACGAACAATCGCACGGTTGTGTGAATATGACCATCGGTGACGCCCATTGGCTCTATAACTGGGCACAAATCGGGGATACCGTCTATGTTCACGATCCGTCCGGAGAGACACCGACCGATCCGTCATATTACGGCGCCGGAGGAGCGTAAAAAATCATATGGCTGAGGATGATTCCTATCGCATCGAACGGGATTCTCTCGGAGAGGTGCGCGTACCCAAACAGGCACTCTACGGCGCACAGACACAACGCGCCGTAGAAAACTTCCACATCTCGGGATTGAAACCGTGGCCGGTATTTATTACTTCGGTTGTGCTGATTAAAAAGTCCGCGGCGATTGTCAACGCCGATTTGGGGTTGCTTCCGACCGATTATGCCGAAGCCATCGAACAGGCGGCCGATGAGATTCTGAACGGAATGTGGCTGGACCAATTTGTCGTCGATCCGTTTCAAGCCGGTGCCGGAACCAGTCATAATATGAACGCCAACGAAGTACTCGCCAATCGGGCAAACCAAATTTTGGGGAAAGAATGTATCCATCCCAACGACCATGTCAACATGGCTCAATCCACCAATGATGTAATTCCCACCACCATTCGCATTGGCTGTTTATTGCGACTGAACGAGTTAACCGATGCGTTGGAAAATTTGTATACGGCGTTGCGGCAAAAAGCCGATGAGTTCAATACTGTCCTAAAATCCGGCCGAACTCACCTTCAAGATGCCGTTCCGGTGACGCTCGGACAGGAATTCGGAGCTTATGCGGATGCGATTCTCAAAGATACCGATCGTATTCGCCGGTCGGCGGATACTCTGTCGGAATTGGGAATCGGAGGAACAGCAGTAGGCAGCGGTTTGAACGCCCATCCGGATTATCATCGAAAAATGATAGCCATTCTCGGTGAGCTAACCGGCATAAAATTCCGCACCTCCGAAAATTTGTTTGAACGGATGCAGTCGATGGCAGATATGGCTGACTTTTCTTCGGCTATGCGCACGACCGCACTCTCGCTGATTCGCATCGCAAACGATTTTCGCCTCTTATCTTCCGGACCCGGAACGGGATTGGATGAGTTGCATCTTCCCGCTTTACAGCCCGGATCGAGCATTATGCCCGGGAAAGTCAACCCGGTGATGGCGGAAATGTTGGATATGGCAATGTTCCATGTCATCGGTTGCGATACAACTGTCGGTTTGGCTTCCCAAGCCGGCCAGTTGGAATTAAATGTTATGATGCCGGTCATTGCCCATAACCTCTTTGAAATGATGCAGATTATGATCGGCAGTATCAATGCTTTCAGCGAAAAATGCGTCAAAGGATCGCAAGCCAATTCGGAAAAAGCAGCTCACTGGCTTGATCAAAATGCGATCATCGTAACTGTGCTGAATCCGTTAATCGGTTATGCAGCCGGCGCGGCTTTGGTAAAAGAAGCCGTTGAAAAAAAGGTTCCGATTCGCCGGTTAGCCCATGAGAAAGCCGGAGCCGGACTGTTAAAACGCTTGGACAACGGACAGCCGGTCTCTCCCGCCGAAATCGATCACGCTTTTTCGGACTTATTGCGGATGACACAAGGCGGATTCGTCCGGTAAACGACCGGAAAATAGGGACAAAAATTAATCGATATCCATATCGGCGAAATCCTGATCGATCGAGTCGATTGAATCGCCTCTTTCCAATCGCTCAGCCACTTCATCAAATTCAGGTGCCACCGGCTCCCCGCTCTGATCTTTGAACGAGCGCATCATTTTACCCAATTCGCGAGGATCATCATACGGTTCGTTGAAACTGTCGCTATCCGCTTCCTGAACCATTCGGAACTGGTCACTTTGGACGACAGACACCGGCTGAATGGCACGTTCGACAAATGTCGAGCGGCAAAATGGGCAAATCACATCCATCTTTCCGTAATCCTCATAGCTGATTCGAATTTCAAATTTTTTTCCGCAATTCTTACAAAAATAGTCATAAAGCGGCATAGGATCGTCCTCTGATCAATTTTTTCAAAAAAAATTGGTTTTCATCGCATATCAGTCATCAGAAATAAAACAGGATTTTCATCAAATTCTTCTTTCAATTATAATCTTGTAAGAAACATGAAAATATTCGACAAAAATGTTTCTGACGGTTCCGGATACTCTCATATCCGGAAAAATTTTTTCCGATTGTCGGAAAGGTTTTTCTTAATCGAGAAAAAAATAATGGAAAACTATGGAATGGTTTTGGGATGAATTAGCAAAAAATCATCGGGACATTGCGGACATGGAATTATCACTGCCATCATTCAAAATCTTAAAATCCGATCCGATGATTGTGATCATTTCCGGTCTCTCCGGATCCGGGAAAGATTCGGTTATCAATGCCCTTCGCAATAATTCAAAATTGAATTTTCATTTTGTCGTGACCTGCAATACTCGAAAACAACGCGATGATGAAATTGACGGAGTTCATTATCATTTCATCAGCCGCGAAAAGTTCTTGGATATGATTCGTAAGAATGAGATGATTGAGTATTCGCCTGTATATAATGACTATAAAGGGGTCCCTAAGTTTGAAATAGAAAAGGGCATTGCCAAAGGGCAGGATATGATATTACGCTTGGATCCGCAGGGCATGAAAAAAGTCAAACAGGTTTATCCGAATGCCGTGACCATATTCATCGTCCCTCCCGATCCCGAAACATGGTTAGAGAGGCTCATCAAGCGGGGAAGCGATACCGATGAAGATCTCCGAGTCCGTATTGAGACTGCGCGCGAGGAGATTAAATCGATTCCGGAATTCGATTATATCGTTGTCAATGACCAGTTGGATAAAGCGGTCGAAGATGTTCTAACCATCTTGCGTGCGGAGCATCAACGAACAACCCGAATCAAAGTGGAGCATAACTGATTGTGAATAGACTCGCCGTCGATTCCGCCGCATTCCCCGAAGAGCATCGATTTAACTCGGACCTGTTCAACTCCGAACCCGAAAAAATTCCGGCGGAACCGGATACTCTTTCGGAAGAAGACAAGCAGGAAGCATCCCGAAGAGTTCCCGTTCGCATCCCGAATGCAAAGCCGATCGTTACTTGGATTTTATGCGGTGTGACCGTTATTATTTATCTGATCCAAGTCGGAACCCAACAATTCATGGGTACGGATCTTCCCTTGGCTTTGGGGGCGAAGTATGGCCCTCTTATTCGCTTAGGGCAATGGTGGCGTTTGTTCACACCCATCTTTCTCCACGGTTCAATTCTTCATATTTTGTTTAATATGTATGCATTGATCATCCTCGGCAGAGAGATCGAACCGGCATACGGACATCGGGATTTTTTGATATTTTATCTGATCACCGGGTTTGCGGGAAACGTTTTTTCCTTCGTTTTTTCTCCGCAGACCGTTTCCGTTGGGGCTTCCACTTCGTTATTCGGATTGATCGCTGCGCAAGGGTTCCTGATTTATCATAATAAGAAATTTATCAGGAATTATCAAAGAGCAATCAATAATGTCATATTTGTTGTGGTGATCAATTTGGTTCTGGGAATGCAATCAGGGATTGATAATTGGGGTCATTTAGGCGGATTAATTTCAGGCGTCATTATTGCATTTCTGGCCGGTCCTGCCTGGGATATCCGTATCAATTCCTCCCAAAACGGCCTTGAATTATATGATAAAGTCACGCCATCAAAGCGTTTAATAGCCTTTTTATTAACTTTTCTGCTTTTTGCTTCATTGGCTTTTGCCTTTCGATAGGAACCTATATGAATTTCCTACAAGCTTTAATACTGGGCGCTGTGCAAGGATTAACCGAATTCTTACCGGTATCCAGCTCGGCGCATCTGGCTTTAGTCCCCTATTGGTTTCAATGGAACCTTTCGGAGGAATCGGTTTTTCTGTTTGGCGTTCTCGTCCAAATGGGCACACTGATTTCCGTAATCATCTATTTCCGGAAGGATATCTTGCAGATACTCGTTGCCTTCTTCAACGGTATTTTCCGTGGAAAACCCTTCGAAGACCCGAAAGCCCATTTGGGATGGATGATTTTGCTGGCAACCGTCCCCGCAGCGGTCGCCGGTGCATTGATGAAGGATACGGTGGAATCGGCTTTTAATAATCCTCGCGCCATCGCCCTCTTTCTGTTAGTCACGGCCATTCTGCTTTTTGCCGCCGAAAAGGTGCCTGCCAAAGATCGTGATCTGCGGGAAATGAATTGGAAGGATGCCGTATGGATCGGTATCGCTCAAGCTGTCGCCCTTTTACCGGGCATATCCAGATCGGGCGCCACCATTTCTGGCGGATTATTTCGGAAGTTTACCCGCCGGGAATCCAGCCGTTTCGCTTTTCTGATCTCCATTCCGATTATGATCGGTGCCGGGGCACTCAGTGTATTGGATATAACCGATTGGAACGCTTTCAGACCTCTGTTACCGGCTTTGATCTGCGCAACACTGACCGCTGCGGTTGTCGGATATTTTGCGATCAAGTGGATGCTGAACTATATCAACAAAAAGCCGTTTACGATTTTTTCAATTTACTGCTCCGTCATCGGAATTTTTACTTTTATCCTCACATTCATCCGCTGATTTTTTCTGGTTGTACCGATTCTCCGAGTTACATTCACAAGTTATAATAAAGAAGAATTCTATGGCTATTTTGGCTTGTGATTGTCCTGAAAAATGAAATCATCGCAAATTATACGCAGACGCAGACGGAACCGGAAAAACAAGGTTACCCGAGCTGTTAAAAGCATTTCGGCACTTCGCATCCTTTCTTTTATTCTCATTTGCGTCGCAATTACTTTCATCATTTTATGTTGTGCCGGTTACGCGGTCATTACTCAGAAACTTCCGTCGATCAAAAACTTTGATGACCATTTTGCCTCGGCAACGGAACCGACAATCATCTATGACCGCACCGGTACTTACCCTTTACTCAAATTACGCTATCCGACACTGGAACATGTTTCTCTCGCAATCGATGAACCGGATAGACCCTGTTTTTCATCGGATTTGGTAAAAATTATTGTGGCAACTCATCAACCGAATTTTTGGTCCTCCGGCGGCGCGGACTGGCATCATTGGAGCAATCCGGACCCGGTTACCATTGCCGAAAAGCTGGTGCAGCAAACATTCCCGAATCAACTGGGAAGCGGAGCCGAAAAAGCGATTTTGACAAAGATCTTGGCAACACAAATTACAAAAATATACGGACCTCAAGCAATATTAACCTGGTATTTGAATTCGGCTTATTTCGGACAGCTTGCGGTGGGCGCAGACGCCGCTGCTCGGACCTATCTGGACAAGTCCGCTTCGGATTTGAATCTTTCGGAATCGATCTTATTAAGCGCCATCTTGGATACGCCCTCCTTGAATCCCGTTGACGCACCCGGTGTGATGCGCGAATCCTATTTGGCACAGATTGAAAAATTGGAAGAAAATGGGACATTGACAGAAGAAGAGATCCGATCGGTCCGGAGCACCAATTTTGTCATTTTCGAACCGCCGCCGTTGGAAGCTGAAATCGCCTATTCTCCCGGTCTGCAGCAGGCACTCTCTTCCGCATATGAGACGATCGGTCAGGAAGCGATCGAACGGGGCGGATATAAAATTCGTTCAACCATCGATTACGATTTGCAAACTCTTTTGGAATGCCTGACCGGCATCCATCATCCGTCAAGCTCGGATGTAACAG
>JALHEL010000508.1 GCA_022837205.1 Leptolinea sp. | reverse complement strand
TTGACAAGAAACCATAGGAAGCAGCTTATCAATAATCCCAATCCGATCCCGGCCCATTTCCGACTGATCAGATAAGGCTTGGTATAAATAGAATATTGATGATTGTCTAAATCGAAACGATAAGGCTCTCCCGTATCCGTTGATACTGATGCCTCATCCTTGATAATGATTTCGATATATGTATCTTTATTGTCTTCCGGCCGGACAAATTCCGTTGAGACGAAATTCAATACTCTTTGATCTTCCAAAATCAAAATAGTTGACGGATCGTAGATCGTCTGATCGATGTTGTATTGAACTTTGCATGAGTTCTCTTCACAGCTTATCTGTTCGGGTTTAATTTCTGTCTTCTGATAAAAAATCGACGCTCCGGGTTTGATCAAAATAATCAAGCAAAAAACAATCGCAAGAATATAAATAATTGTGATCAGATAACTTAATATTTTTTTCATGAAAATCCTATCAACGAATTTTGAAAATCAGTCTCTAATTCTTCTTCTCTAACTTATTTACGTGTCCGAAGCAAATACAGAATCCTGTCGCTGTCTTCCACAGGCTGCTTTTCTGTTATTTGAAAATCTTTTTCAAATGATGCTTCAAATCCGGATTCGGAATAGTCGGTGAAAATATCTTCCCGCGTTTTGAGTAAGGTTTGTACTTGTGAATCCTGCTTTGGAACAAATTCGATAATCAGAGAAGTACAGCACTCTGCCAGCCATCCTGATATCATTTCAAACGGTAAATTATTCGAGATGGCCAAATGATGAATCAACGCAAGCGCCATAATGCAATCCGGAATTTGCCGGTCGGTGATGGTCCCTCGTTCTTGATTGGCAAAACCAATCGCCGGACTCGGATTCGTCAAATCCATCACCAGCGGAAGGATATGCTTTTGCCCTTTCTTACAATCCTGATAGTTCCTTTCCACCGCAATCGGATCGATATCAAAGGCAACTACTTCTGCCCCGGCTTGGACCGCTATTTTGGAATACCTACCATCATTTGCCCCTAAATCCCAAACTGTTTTTGGCTGAATTTTATGCAAATAGTCGGTGATGATTTGTCCTTTGCTTCGGATGGCTTTCTCAGAATAATTTGTCTCGGAATAATAATCTCCCCATTCCGTTTGAATTTTCTTCAGATTGATTTTTTCCGTTGATCGAATTAACCCTTCGATCAGCGCAATCAGTGCCGATTTTCTTACTGTGGCTTCCCGAATCGGTTTATTCTGTTTTCCGTCATCCGCGTGTTTTTCTGAAGCTTTCGCATGCCACGTTATATGCTGAAGAGCGGTAAATCCGCCTTTTCCATGCAACAGCTTTG
>JALHEL010000082.1 GCA_022837205.1 Leptolinea sp. | reverse complement strand
ACATCCATTCAGGCGGCTGTTCATATTTCGCATCGGCATATTGCGGTCGACTTTGAACAGTTTTTTCGTCGAAAGGTTCCGTTTCATATTCCCGCCAATTAATGGAAACGCCACGGATGTCCGGTTCGTCAATCAAAACCGCTTTTTTATCGATAAAATCCAGATTATATTTCGGTTGAAGAATACGCGCTTCGGCTTGCGCGATCCATGCCGGAAGATAAGTGATTTCTTCGGCCGGTGCACCAACTTCCGCCGCTGTTTTTTCCGCTCTGAGATAATATTCATTTATATTCGCTGCGATTTCGGGTTTGGTGCCTTCGGGCTGGACTTCCTTGGCTTTTTCCTCGGACATTTTCGCTCCTCCTTGATCTTCTTCTTGATTCTGACTGGTGTCCGCCAATTCTGCGACAGCTTCGTTGGCATTCATTACGGGACTTACGGTATCGACACGCTCGCTGAGACCTTTTTCGATTAATAAAGGAATCCTGTTTCGCGTCAACGGACCGGCTAAATAATTTAATGTCCAACGAGTCGTCATAACCTTTAATCCGGGCGTATGTACGTTCATATACAGAAATTGGCGGTTTTTCAACGCGGAAATCCGTCTTTTCGCTTCCGTTTGATCGATTCCTCCATCATTGGTGGCAAGACCGTCGATTAAACGCTTTACATCTTGAGCCGTCTGTAAATGTCCGATAAACCAGGTGCCCGCGTTCGACAGCGCCTTATAATCAAAATCGATCGGGTTCTGGGAAGAAAGAATCATCCCGACACCAAAAGCTCTCGCCTGTTTCAATAAGCGAATGATCACGTTTCTGGAAGCCGGATTCGAAGTCGCCGGCAGATATCCCGCGATTTCGTCAAAATAAACCCCCAATTTCAGATTCCCCGTTCCGGGCTGCTGTCTCATCCAAGATTCGATTTGAGAATACAGCATTGTCACAAAAAACATCCGCTCATGATCATTAAGGTGCTGCAGATAAAAAACATTCATTCGAGCTTTTCCGTCATTTGTATAAAGCAACTTTCCAATATCCAAATTCGGCCCTTTATTCCAATTTTGGAAGGACGGAGAAGCCAAAAAATTATTCAGCAGTAGAGATAACTGGAATCGGTCTTTGGGAGGATACATTTTATCGACAGGTAAAGCGCCCAATTTCTCAAAGGGCGGATCATTTACGGCGGCGATCATTTCTTCGATATCAATACTTTTCCCCATATTCCAATATTGCTCGATAATGCTTGAAAGCAAAATATGCTCTCGGCTTTGAAGCGGATCGATGTTGCTGATTCCGATCAGATCCAGCAAAGCGGTTACGGTGGTTGCGATTTCCTCTCGGATAAACTCATCCCCTTCTTTCACCGGCGTTTCGGGTGCTTCAAAGGAAGACAGGATATTGATCGGATTTCCGACGGTCGATCCGGGTGTAAATATCGTATAAGAAACCTTTTCCAACTCGGAAATATCCTCTTTACCCAGCCCCCATTCGGATAACCCGTTCTTCCATGCTTCGGCTGTCTCCGCGCTGATTTCCAACAGCGATTTCCCTTCCCGAACCGGAGCTTCCGGATCGATCCAAGGTTCAAAGTCTTCGGCTCGCAATTCCGGGAAATGGAGCATCAGGTTGGTCAAATCACCTTTCGGGTCGATGACAATCGCGGGAATGTTCTTTCGAGCCATTTCCTCCAGCAAAATGACTCCCAGTCCCGTTTTCCCCGAACCGGTCATTCCGGTAATCATGCAATGAGTCACCAAATCCTGCGGATCGTATAGGAGTTTTTCATCCGTCAGGTTCCCTTGCTCATCATAGACTTTTCCTAAATAAAACTTTTCGGAATCATTTGTCGCCATAAGTTTCTCCTTATCAAATCAATTAAAACCGGAATGAATTTATACGATTTCATTATATAAGAACTTAAGAAAATCGGGGAAACTTATCCAGAATCTAATCTGCCGGTGTTTCCGTAGCAGCCGTAAGATCCAATGGCATCAGCCAATAATTCTGATCGGCCGCCTCAACCGTCCATCCTTCCAAATCCGCTTTTTCTAATTTGATTTTTATCCAAAGATAGCCCTCCGCACAGACCGGCTTCTCATCCAAAACGGTAAACAGCTCATCACCATAAAGCACACTCACCGATTCACCGCCGGTAGAAGGCTGCATCCGGACCTTAACCGGATTCCCGCCTGCGATAATCTTTCCGGTCATTCCCTTCATCAGCCGATTATCGATACCGTTACATTGAAACGGAGCCGGTGTCGCCGTCATCGGAACGGGCGAATTCATCGCCGTCGCCGAAGTTTCCGCGACGGATGCGTCCGGAACCGCTTCTTCCGTCAATCGCCCGATTTCAATCGCATCAGCCGATAAGACATCCGCTTCCATTTCGCTTGTTTCAATCTCCGCAGGTGGTTGTTCATCCGCCGTCGATAAGATGGTCTGAACAACATCGGCTTTTTTCTCCGATTTTGATAAATCCGGTATGATCCCCAACTGCCAAAAAATAAACACGGCAATCAATACAAACAGCACCGCCAACAGCCAAGTGCCTTTTTTCTTGGGCTTTTTGGGTGAATAGCCGCAGTTTTGACAACCGTGTTCTTCATTATAAAAATAAGACATACAATTCGGACAGCGTAAAAATTTCTTCCCCGGAAAAGCTTCCTTTTCAGCTTGCGGAGCGCCGCAATAATGACAGATTTTCGCATCATTGGGTATTTTCCGATAACAATTTAAACAATGTTTCATAACCGGAATTATAAGATCGAATGGATCGGGTTTCGCCGTCAAAAAATCAAACCGTGAATAATATCTCTCCTTCGGGTAATCGGAGCCGAAAGGAATTCATATGGCAAAAATTGTTTCGATGTCATAATAAAAAACCGATCGAAAATGCTTTTTGATCTTTTTTAAAAGATTCTTAAAAAAAGTAAACTTTTCTCCCTTCAATACCGTATAATAAGTAAGAAATAGTAGTCGGAGTGAGAAATGAGAAAGAGAATAACAATACTTACTCTTATTGGAATGGCAATTTGTTCGTTTATTTATCCTGTGTCTGCGGAGGATCGTCCGCCGGTAGCACCGGATATGGCGCAATATGCTTTAAATTTAATGGCTGTAGAATGTCAAAATCTGAGTGATTTTGCCGGTCAAGCCGCTCAAAACAATTTCGGCAATTTTGATTCCGTCAAATCCCAATTCGAAGTTGCGATCAGCAATTTTAACTATCTGATCGGACCGTTTATCCCGGAATTTATTCAGGAATTCAATTCGGCTTATCAGAATTTCGAACCGTCAGTTTCATCGGCGCAGCAGACAGCGCAAATCTGTCAGAATATTCGCACAAATACGTACCAGAAAATGACCCAATACAATGGGATTCTGAATCCACCGCAGGATATCGATACTTTTGAAAAGTGTGAACAAGCCGGATACTTTATCAGCGGCGATACCTGTTTTATCGGAGGAGAGTACATTCTGGATAAAAAGGGATATCTGATCGGAATCTACAACGCCAGTTGTTTTGTCGGGGATACCTTTTACGGTGGAACTTGTTGGTATTGTGTGTACGGAAACGATGAGAACGGCTGTCTTGAAAGAAGAGACCGTTAAGCGGAATAATCATACAGTTTCATGAATTTAACCGGTAAAAATTTGGAATTTAAACATAAAAACCGCTCCGATCCCGGAGTGGTTATTATGTTAATGTTCCTCTGTCTCTTCAGCTTTTTTCTGCTTAAAGGAGTTTTAACCGGTCAGATTGTTTCCCCATGGAAACCCACCGCCATCCCCACCCGTGATGCGGCTTCGTATGCTATGGAAGCGGAAGCTCAATTTGTGGCAGGGAACCTCGAAAAAGCGGTCGAAGCATACCAAGCCGCGGCCAATCTGGAACCAACCAATCCGGAATATATTTGGAAGCAGGGACGGGCACTGGCTTATATGACCGCCTCTCAAACCACCGACATGGAAAAGAAGGAGACACTGGAAAAAGCGATCAAACTGTTAGAAAGCTCATTGGAAACTTTTAAAGAGAATTCGGATATCTACGCCGTTTTAGCGATGGTTTACCTTTGGTATGCGGACAAAGACATTTGCGGCGCCGACATGGTGGAGACCAACATGGCCACCGCCGAATCCTATATCCGCCGGGCGGTGGATTACGGTCCGCGAAATGCGATGGCATATGCGTTCTATTCGGAAATCCTGTTGGACCAGGCAAATTATGAACGGGCTGAACAAATGCTCAGCCAGGCATTGGAATACGGCATCGCAAACGGCAGCGATATGTTTGATGTCTATCGGGTTCAAGGCAACCTGCTGGAATCCTACGGGCAATACCGCAGCGCCATTGATGCCTATAATCGCGCGCTCGCACTTTCTCCCAACATGACCTTCCTGCAAATCCGAATCGGCGTCAACTGGCGCCAGATTCAGGAATATGATGCCGCGCTGGAAATGTTCTCAAAAGCCGCTCGAATCAACGATCAGCTCGGGATCAACGACCCGCTGCCTTACCTCGCTATCGGCAACACCTATTCCCAGACCGGTGATTTCTATGCCGCCGGAATCAATATTAAAAAAGCACTCAGCATCAATCCTTACAACGCCGATGTCTATGGACGGTTGGGCGTAAACTACTATAAAGCCCGTAACTACGAAGCTGCCATTGAAGCCCTCAAATGTGCCACCTATGGCTGCGGCGCGGTCGAAAGCTGCGCCGTCCGCGAATGCGACGATCCCGGCAATCCTTTGATCGAAATATCCGGATTGCCCTTATCGGGTACCAGCGTCATTTATTACTTCACCTATGCCGCCGCTCTGTCTTACATGCACACCAACGCCAATCATTATTGTGAAGAAGCCGTAAAAATCACCAAAGAAGTCTCGAAACAATTCGGCACCGACGAGACCGTCATGTCCATCGTACGGGACAGCGAAGCGATTTGCGCCTCTTACGGTATCAAATAATTGCGGAAGGGAAACAACCGGAAATGAAAAAACTCGTCATCGGTATTACCGGTGGAATCGCAAGCGGAAAAAGCGAAATTCGCCGCGAGTTGGAGTCACTGGGTTGCCTCGGCATCGATGCCGACCGGATCGGTCATGAAGTCCTCGAACCGGAATCTTCGGTTGCGGATGATGTGCTCCGTCACTTCGGCAGCCGGATCCGCTCCGATCGAAATACCGGAAAAATCGATCGAAAAAAATTGGGTCAAATCGTCTTCGAGAATCCCGCCGAATTGAAATGGTTGGAATCCGTCACCCATCCGCAGATCATCCGGCGTATCAATCAAATCATTGCGGAAACGGATCGCTCCGTGGCGTTGGAAGCTGTCAAACTGAGCGATTCGGGATTGTCTTCACTCTGCAATCAAAAATGGCTGGTCGAGACGGATCCGGAAATTCAGACGGAACGACTGATGCGAAAAAGAGGGTTTTCACGGGAAGATGCGCAGATTCGAATACGGATGCAACAAAATATGGATTGGCATCGGAATGAAATGGATCATATATTTAATGGCGGCATTCCGTTAGCGGACCTGAAAGCCGAAGTACGCAAAGTTTGGTACGCCCTTCAAGACCATTAATTTTTTCTGTTTTTTATTTGAAATTCTTCCTTTTTTAAGGAACTTTTAATCACAGATTTGATTTTCCTTGACTACTACCGTTGAAAATAGTTACAATGGTAAGGAAAGTTTCAAATTTGAAAAAAAGGATGAGAGGCTAATGTGCAGCAACTGATTTCAGAGTTATTATTCCTCGGTCAGCGATTTAATCGCGTAAGCGTGATCGATATACTCTTGGTTGCGTCAATTTTCTTTGTCATCCTGCGCTTTATCAGAAGTTCCCAGGCAAACACCCTTCTGCGGGGAACCATCACCATTTTCATTATTATCGCATTGCTCTATGTTCTGGTTGATCTGCCGGCTTTCACTTGGTTAATCGGCAACATTCTTCCGGTTCTTTTGATCGTCATTCCGGTTGTCTATGCGCCGGAAATCCGCAGAGCTTTTGAACGCATGGGAAGGGTTCAATCTATCCATGATCTGTTTGCGTCCGCACCGCCCCACGCCGAAGAAATGAATCAGGTGATCGATGCGGTGGTCACTGCCTGTTCCATGCTCGCCGCCAGAAACCATGGAGCGTTGATTGTAATGCAGCGCTATGACGATCTCGAGAAATTCATCGAGACCGGCGTTTATCTGAATGCGGTCGTTTCACCCGAACTCCTGTTACAAATCTTTTATCCGAACACCCCGCTGCATGACGGCGCCGTCATCATTCGCAAGGGGCGCATCGAAGCCGCCGCCTGCGTGATGCCGCTGTCCTCACGAAACGTTCTGGATAAAACACCCGGGCGGTCCATGGGGTTGAGGCACCGCGCCGCGCTCGGCACGTCGGAAGCCAACGACTCCATTACGGTTGTCGTTTCGGAGGAAAGCGGAACGATATCTGTCGCTTTCGAAGGCAAAATTACGCGTGAAATCAGCAGCGAAAGGCTGAAAAGCATGTTGGAAAATGTCTATGAACAGCCGGAAGAAACGCCCTTTATGCAACGGGTGGGAAAATTTTTCGACTTCATTGAAAAATTCCTGTTGGGAGGGGAGAAGAAATGAAGAAATTCTTTGTATCTTTTGTCAAGATTCTCCCGTCCATCATTCTTTCTCTGCTGTTATCCATCACAGTCTGGGTAATCGCCGTCACCGAAAAGGATCCCACCGAAGAACGGCGCTTCCCCAACACGATTAATATCGAAGTGGTCGGTCTCAGCGATGATCTGGTCATGACCAATTCCCTGCCGGAGCAGATTTATCTCAAGTTACGCGCCCCTTCATCCGTATGGGATAAAATCGTTAACGATCGGGTTCAAGCAACCGCGGTCATCGATGTCACCGGATTGAGAGAAGGCAAGCATCAGGTCCCCGTTCAGATCAAACTGCCTGTCGATCCGATTTCGATTATTTCTTATTCCCCCGAGACGGCGGAAGTGGATTTGGAAAAGTACGAAACCCGGGAATTTGAAGTCAAAGTCACCGAAATGGGAGAAATTCCGACCGCATTCAAAGGGGAAACACCTGTCGTGTCGCCCAAGACGGTGCGCGTCAGCGGAGCCGTTTCGGTACTGGATCAAATCGATTATATCCGCGTCATCCTGAACCACTCCAACGCAACGGAAACGATCTCCAAAGATTTGCCGGTCGGAGCCATCAGCCTTTCCGGAAAAGTAATTAATTCCGGCCTGACCTTTGACCCGCCGCAAGTTCATGTGACGCAGGAAATCAATCTGCGCGGCGGTTATCGCGTGGTCGTCGTCAAAGTCGTGACCGAGGGATCCGTACCGGACGGATATCAGGTGGCGAAAATCAGTGTCGACCCCAGCGTGGTAACCATCTATTCCTCCGATCGAACCCTATTGGAGAGCCTCCCCAGTTACGTCGAAACGGATCCGATTCTTTTGAGCGAATATACCGGCGATGCGTCCTTGAAAATCGGGCTCAATCTGCCGGAAGGGATTTCGCT
>JALHEL010000081.1 GCA_022837205.1 Leptolinea sp. | reverse complement strand
CCAAAAGGAACCATTCTCACCGAATGTGGCACGATGCTCAAACGCAACGGCTACCACATCCGGGTACTGAACACGATCAATTTCAAACGCAGCATGCACTACAATCCCTTTGCTTACATCCACTCTGAGAAAGACATTCTCAAACTGGTCAATGCCATCATCATCAATACCAAAGGGGAAGGAGAGAAGGCAGGGGAAGACTTTTGGATCAAAGCAGAGCGTTTGTACTATTCTGCCCTGATTGGCTACATCTGGTATGAAGCGCCGGAACGGGAGCAAAACTTCACAACCTTGCTTGAAATGATCGACGCCTCTGAAGCACGGGAAGATGATGAAAACTTTAAGAACCCGGTCGATGAGTTGTTTGAGGAACTGGAAGAAAAAGCCCCGGAGCACTTTGCCATAAGGCAGTACAAGAAATACAAACTGGCTGCCGGGAAGACCGCCAAGTCCATCCTTATTTCCTGTGGTGCCAGGCTGGCTCCGTTTGATATTCAGGAACTGAGGGAACTGATGAGCTGCGATGAAATGGACCTGGACACTCTTGGTGATGAGAAGTCAGCCTTGTTTGTGATCATCAGTGATACCGATGACACCTTCAATTTTGTGGTTGCGATTCTTTACACTCAGTTATTCAACTTGCTTTGTGATAAAGCGGACAATGTTTATGGTGGAAGGTTACCAATTCATGTGCGCTGCCTGCTGGATGAATTTCCTAACATAGGACAGATACCACGCTTTGAACGCTTGATTGCCACCATTCGCAGTCGTGAGATTTCAGCCTGCATCGTCCTCCAGGCTCAAAGTCAGCTCAAGGCACTCTACAAAGAACATGCTGAAACGATTGTTGGCAACTGTGACAGCATGCTTTTCCTGGGCGGAAAAGAAAAAACCACTCTTAAGGAAATCTCGGAGATACTGGGTAAGGAGACGATTGATCTCGACAATACTTCTGAAAACAGAGGGCGAGAAAAGACCCATGGGATCAGTCATCAGAAAATGGGCAAAGACCTGATGAGCCAGGATGAGCTGGCGGTGATGGATAACTCAAAATGCATCCTTCAACTTCGTGGTGAACGCCCATTCTTGTCAGAGAAATACGATATCACCAGGCATCCGAATTACAGATTTCTTTCAGATACAGATTCTAAGCTGGCATTTATTTTTAGAAAGGAAGTTGATAAAAACATGAAGTTAGAAACAGACCGTGTCTCAGAAATTTACAACGTGGGTTTTGTTTCATCAGACGCATAAACTCATATCGACATTTTTGGATGTTTAACTAACAATAAATTCCAGTTTTTACCAACTTGCCGCTTTAACATGATATAAGCGGCAAGTTTTTGACAACCCCGCAAATGAGAAGTATTATTCAAGAAGCTATTATATTGCCGCTCGTAACGTGTGTGAGCGGCAGACAGGTAAATATGAAACAAAAACTTGAAGAAATTAAGACACTTGCAAAACGAACTAATGGTATTTTTCGCACCGCTGATCTAAAGAAACTGGGATTTACTGCGTATGAGATTCGAAAAATGCTTGAAAAGCACTTTATTGAAAGAATAAAGCATGGATATTACAGTCTTTCAGAGACCGTTGAGAACTGCTCGGATGCAGAAATAATCGCGAGACTATTCCCCGAAGGGGTGCTCTGTATGTATACAGCACTCTTTTATCATGGTTATTCTGATCGTACACCGCTGGCCTGGGATATCGCAATCAATAAAGATGTTTCAAAATCGCGTTTCAAAATCGATTACCCTTACGTACAACCTTACTACATGGAAGCACGCCTGCTTTTGTTCGGAATCACGAATGCCACTTATGGTGACACAGACCTGAAGATATTTGACAAGGATCGACTGATTTGCGAATGTGTTTTTTTTGAAAATAAGATTGATCGCGAAACGTACAATAAAGCAATTCAGGGTTATATTGCTGATCCGAATAAGAACATTTCGAATTTGCTCGATTACTCTAAGAAGCGACGAATACTAAAGAAAATAAAAAGCCGGATTGGTATCTGGCTGTAGATCAATGATTCGATCGTTCTTTGGAAAACAAATAAGATCACTATAAGAAAGGTTGTGATTGATGACGGATTTGGAAGCATCAGTTCTTGCGCGTCTAAAAAGAAAATCAAAAGAGAGCGGAAAATCTCTTCAACTCCTTTTGCAGCTGTTTTGCCAGGAAGAGTTTTTGCGTCGATTAAGTGGATCAGAGTATGCGGATCATCTGGTGCTTAAAGGCGGCATGTTCATCTATACTCTCAGTAACTTTTCAAGCCGGTCAACTGCTGATATTGACTTTCTTTTACAGAAGCAACCTGGCGGCATTGAAGACATTCAAAGGATGGTGAACGAAATCATATCAGTCGATACTGGAAACAATTACATACAACTGATCCCTCAAGGCTATAAGATCATATCGCTACAACGGAAGTATAAGGGGGTAAGTTTTCAACTCCTCGGGCTTGTAAAGAACACAAAAACGCCTTTCAATGTCGATATTGGAATTGGTGATGTCATTGTTCCAGAACCCGAGAAATTAATTATCCCCGTGCAACTGGAAGATTTTATACCTGCCAGGATTCTAACGTACTCATTAGAAAGCACAATTGCAGAAAAATTTGAAGCACTGATCCAAAGGCAACAATTGACAAGTCGCATGAAGGACATTTACGATATTTACTATCTCTCGAACCAATTTGACTTTGATGGGAATCTCCTTCAACAGGCTATCTCGCAAACGATCACAAATCGAAAGACCTTTTACGAGCCTGACAGTCTAGATAAAGTCATTGCCTTGTCTGATGATCCAGACATTCAGATTCGTTGGCGTCAATTTCTTTATCGAACCCAATTGCCAGAACTTAATCTCAAACTTGTTTTTTTGGGGATTGATCAATTCCTGCGACCGGTTTGGACTTCAATCATTCAAAGTAAAACTCACAATAAGACCTGGAGAACTCGGACAAGCAATTGGATTTGAGTTTCTCCTAAAAGGCATATTTTAGATACTGGACAGTTTTGCTTCATAATAATGTTTCTGCCTGATTCTCCTGGGATCCGACTTATGGCTAATACAAAAATATTGGAAACAATGCTTCAAAAAACTATTTTACTGAAAAACTATAACATTATGTATAAAGATCTGATCAATTCCAAAATATAACTTCGTTCAAACTAAAGATTCTTAAGCGGTCGTTTTCCTTGCTCCATCCCAATCGGCGGCTGGTAGAAAGTTCTAAGAATCCGACGGATTCGAAGTCGAATTGAAGACCTTCCATATTATAGTTTGTCATGTTTGTTACAATCAATGGCTCAATAATTGCGGTCTTATCCTCAAATTGAATCAAAAGGTTTCCTTCCGGTGTAAAATCAGCGCTTCTTATATTTCTATCAAATCCTGTTCTGCTGATGAATTTCCCATCAGCTAAATTCCATACCCACACCTCAGTTTCAGAAATTAAAGCCATCACCATACTTGAATCTTTAGATACTATTACATTTCTAAACCAGCCCAGGTTGTTTATTTTTGCAACTTCCCTCTTGCTGGCATACTCAAAGATCTTTATGAAACCGTCTTCTTCTGTTGAATAACCAATGACATATTTGCCATCCGGACTCATTGTAAAGCCAGCGTCTGCGCTGAGCCTCCCTGTCGAGATAATAGCGATATCTCCCAACTCTTCCTGGGTTTCCAGATTCTTAAAATAAACGTTCTGGAGATGCAAATTTGCTAAAGCGGGCGTATCTCCCACAAATTCGATCTTTTTGCCAACCCCAGCACCAAACCGATACAAATAATTCCAGCTCCCCTGTTCAAAAACTGCAATATCAAAATTAGTTCTGATTGCCATATACCTTTGATTACGCGAAAAAACTACATCTGTTACTCCGTTTGGATCTTCAGGAATAAAATCGGAAATATGAATTGTTTTGATACAATCAAGTGGATTTAGTTGATAAATATAAACAGTCTGCTCATCACCAACAGCGACAAACCGTTCATCAGGAGAAATTCCCAGCATGCTGACATTCTCAATATTTAACAGCTCTTTCACCTTAACTGTTCTGGTCGTACCAATATCAAATTCCGATTCTCCCAGGCTCGCAGCAAGACGTTCCTGAGCAGGAGATGAAACTGATTCAGTGCTTATGTCTATCCCGGGTTGGGGTTCTTCAATCGTTGCCGCTGGTCGTATTTCAATTGCGGCAGGCTGGGTATTAAGCATCGTTGCAGTCGGCTTACTGATTGAAGTTTGAAGCTGTGATGATCTAACGCTTTTCAAGACCATATTAATTACCCAAATGCCAATAAACAATAGCATGATCCCAAATACTGCAATCACCCAGATTAAGCTTTTCTTACCAGGGGCAATTTTTGATTGCGGTGTAATATCGACCTTAGGTTTATTTGCATTGCTCCCAATGCTTGTTCCGGATTTGAAGTTTATTTCTGATTTTTTATCGGTAAAAGAAAGGCTGGTGGCTTTCCCAAGGGTCAATAATTCCGCGGATAATTCCTCTATTGAACTATGCCGATTTGCAGGTAGAGTTGCGAGCGCTTTATCAATAACCTGTCTGACCGGACCTGACAATTGGGCATTAAATACAGGACCGTCTATTAGATGCTTGGTCATCACCTCAGCAGGTGTTTTTCCCTCAAACAAAACCTCATCCGTCAGCATCTCGTAGAGGATGCAGCCCAGGCTGTAAATATCTGTCTGAGGAGTGGCTGGTTCTCCGCGCCAGACTTCTGGCGCCATGTAGGCGGGTGTGCCGACCAGCCCGCCGCTCATGGAAAGGGAAACGCTCGAGTCAGTGTGTAAGGCTTTGGCAAAGCCGAGGTCACTGACGCGCGCTGCGCCTTCCTCATCAAAGAGGATATTGCCGGGTTTGAGGTCGCGGTGGATAATACCTTTTTTATGGGCATAACTGAGACCGTCAGCAACCTGGTTGAGGATGGTGAGCGCCTTTTTTTCAGGCAGGGCGCCTTCTTTTTGCAGCATGTCTTTCAAGGAGCCGCCAGGCATGTAAGCCATGGCGATGTAGTAGAGCCCTTGATATTCGCCAAAATCGTAAACAGATACGATATTGGAATGGTCAAGCTGTGCTGCCAGCCGCGCTTCGTTGCGAAAACGGGAAACAAAGCCAGGGTCGTTGACCAGGTTCGGGTGCAAAACTTTCACCGCGACAACGCGATCCAAAACCGCATCGCGGGCTTTATACACCACCCCAAAGCCGCCCCTGCCCAACTCCTCGAGAATTTCGTATTTGCCAAGTTTCGTTTTATCTGTCATGTCTCTCTTTTCTCAGCTTCTTCCAGGATCACAGCTTATTATATGAAGAAAAGGACAAAAATGTTGATCAATAAAACCAAACCTACGAAACTGCGCGCCCGATCGGAGATCGCCGCGGTCGCTTCGCTCCCTCGCGATGACTGTAGTCCATTGTGCCGTTTGGTATTACGCATCTGCCCCTGCGTTTCATTGCGGCAAACATGAAAATTAATGCCTGCCTCGGTTGCGGCAGGCACTTTTTCGCCCGTTCATGGGCTGGCAAGATCAGCGCCCGCTTTCACCTGCACGCCCTGCACAGTTGAATGAACAGGATTCTGGCAGCCTTTCGGCTAAGAAAGCGATAGAACGCAGCGGAACCCGTTGTTGTTGTTCGTATTGGTTGGATTGTTGTTGTTCCGGTTAGCCGCCCGGATATTCCTATTGTTGTTGTTCCAGGAGCCGCCACGTTTCCTGATCTTCCTCTCCTAATTCTAACTAATTATGCTGTTTTATCAACTTTCAACTTCCAGCCATGAATTAATTTTCCGATTTCAACCAATTTTTCTGAGATAAAAGCATACTGGTTCATGGTCATGTTCTTCGTGTCCCTGGCAAGACGACATAAAACAGTCAGTTTCCTCACCTCAAAGTCTGCCATCAGGAGCTGTTGTTTTTTATTCTCATCCAATGTAGCCATCAGGATTGAATCGTAGAGACGATAAACAGAGTCATCGATGCGTTTCGCCAGGCGGAATCTTTCCAGCTTGGAGTAATGAGCGGTATGGTTATGTAACCATAGGAGGATGTCATAGGTTTTCACGAATAACGGGGATTCATTCATTTTTATTCATCAACGTACCAGGCATGTATCCCCAGGCGGTGTAAAAAATTATTGCGCAGGTGCCAGGTATTTCCCCAGCGAACATGGTTCAGCCATCCTCTCAGTTGGTCCTGGAAATGTTTCTCTGTGATCTCAGCATTTCTCGTTGCCTGAAGACTGTCAGAGATTTTCCGGTTTGCATTAATAAGTTTTTGTCGTTTCAGCCTTGCATATTCCGGAAAGATGCGAAAGCCCAGAAAAGTTATGCCCTGGCTTGTTGGTGTTGGTTGAGCTGACCCTTCATGGATCACAAGGCGTAATTTTTCCAAAAATTTGATCGTTTCTCTCCGAATATTCCATAATTTCCCTTTATCGTTTGAAAAAACAACCAGGTCATCTACATAACGCGCCCATGTTTCCACCCCCAAAACGTGACTCATATATAAATCCAACTCGTGAAGATAAACGTTTGCCCAAAACTGTGAGCTCATGTTCCCGATGGGCAGACCGCGCGGTCTGAGGATGGAAAACAAGTCATCACCCGGGAACCAAACCATTTCATACTCATTTCCCAATACATCTTCGCCACTCTTTAAGATGATCTCGCATAGTTTTAAGGTTTTTTCACAGTCAATTTCACGCGCCAGAAGATCAAATAATATTTCATGGTCAATCGATGGAAAAAATTGTTTCACATCCATAAAGAGATAATACTGATATTTTTTCATCATTTTAGCGCAATAATTCAGCGCTTTATGAGTGCCTTTGCCAGTACGATTGGCATAACTGTTGGCAAGAAACTGCTTTTCATAGATCGGTTCCAAAACAGAAACAACAGCGTGATGGACAATTCTGTCCCTGAAATCCGCTGCGCTTATCAATCTTTTCTTTGGATCATGGATATAAAAACTATGATATTTTCCATGTTCATAAACCTCAGAGATTAAATCCTCTCTTAGTTCAAGCAGATTCTTTTCCAAAGAAATTTCAAAAGCAGCAATGTCTGGTCGGGATCTCCGACCTTTTGAAGCTTTTTTATAGGATAGATATAAATTTTCAAAAGAAGTCAATTCATCCCACATAGGCTAAAAGAGACTTGATTTAATAAAATTTTTTAACAAGGGGGCTTGCCCCCTTGAACCCCCAGAAATTAGAATTTAGAAAATAGAAGCCCGCAGCCATGTATACCTGTTTTGTTCCGGCTCTTTTACGGCTGCGGGAGAACGCAGCGGACCCCGTAGCTGAAGTACGAATCGGACGGATCGTTCCTGACCCGGTAAGCCGCCCGGATATCCCTATAGCTGTCGAACCAGGAGCCGCCACGTAGCACTCTGTATTCCCCCGAAGAGGGTCCGCTTGGGTTCCTGGTTGGTGAGGTGCTGTAATAGTTGCTGCCATACCAATCATTAACCCACTCCCTGACG
>JALHEL010000080.1 GCA_022837205.1 Leptolinea sp. | reverse complement strand
AACGGCACAGGCTTTTTCCGATTCCGGAATTTTTACGGAATCGGATACTTGTTCCGTGACCGAATAAGGAGCATCTTCGCGAATCAACGGAACAGGTTGAGCCGTGTAGGATTCAAAAAAAGGATCGGTGCATTCTTCCAACGCGAAATCTTTCTCATCTTTCGTCTCGGAAGAAGTTAATTCTGCGGAAAAAGAAGGATTTTGTTCGCTCGAATCTCTTTCTTCGACAAAGTCATCGTTTATTTCGGTTTCCGCAACCGTCTCATCCGTAAATTGATCAACATAATCTGCGAGTTGTTTTGAAATACCGTTGACAACCAAGTTTTCGACTCGCATCCCGCTGATTTGCAAATCCGAACGGGATTTATCCAGCCGGCCTTCGATAATCAAAATCGCGTCTGTTTTTACGGCATCCTGAACCTGATCCCAAACAGTCGGATAAAAAATGACATCGATACTGTCTCCGTTAATATCCTCAAATTTGATCGAACACATCGACCGGCTGTCCTTTTTTGTAATCATCATTCGCATACTTTGAACAAATCCGCCTACCGCAACTATGGCGCCGTTCTCCATCGCTTCCAATTGGTTGATTTGTAAAGCTTTTCGAGCTTTTAAAATCTTTCGATGAGCATTCAAAGGATGGTCCGAAACGAACAATCCCAGCAATTCACGCTCCCAAATTAGTTTTTGCCGGTTTTCAATCGGAGGTGTCTGAGGGAGCGTAATTTGGGATGTCGGAATATTCATCAAATCAAACAGATCAATCTGAGCACTGTCCTTTGATTTAAAGTTTGTGGAGCTGGCATTGATCATCATATCCATACTTGCCAATAAGGCGCCGCGTTCTCCGAAAGCATCCATCGCACCGACTTTTATCAAGCTTTCCAGTGCGCGTCTGCCAACCTGCCTGAGATCGACCCGTTCGATGAAGTTGTTCAGATCGGTAAATTTTCCGTTTTGCTTACGTTCATCGATAATCGGATCAACGGAATTTTTACCGACATTTTTGATTGCACCGAGTCCGAATCGAATCCTGCTCTTATGATTCGAATCCTCCTCGATTGTGAAATCCCAGTCGCTGACGTTGATTTCCGGCGGCAATACCTCGATTCCGATCGATCGGCAATCGTTGATATAAAAGGCAATCTTTGCGGAATCATTTCGGTTGGCATCCAAGATTGCCGCCATGTATTCAACAGTATAATGCGCTTTAAGATACCCCGTTTGAACGGCTAAAACTCCGTAATCGGCCGCATGACTTTTGTTGAAACCGTAATTCGCAAATTGTTCCCAATCTTTGAAAATCTCTTCGGCGGTTGTTTTTTCAATCCCGTTTTTAACGCAGCCGGAAACAAATTTCTCTCGGTGCTCTTCGATTTCAGCCTTTTTCTTCTTGGAAATAGCTTTGCGAAAACTGTCCGATTCGGCAGCGGTATAGCCTGCCAATTCCATCACCGCAGACATAATCTGTTCTTGATATACCGGAATCCCGTACGTTTCCGCAAAAATCGGTTTCAACCGTTCATGCCGATAAAAGGGTTCCTTTTCACCGTGCATACAGGCGATATAATCCGGAATAAACTGCATCGGTCCCGGGCGATAAAGCGCTACCATCGCAATGATGTTATCCAGAGATTTCGGCTTCATCTCTTTGATATACCGGGTCATACCCGAACCTTCCAGTTGGAAGACCCCGGCGGTGTGCCCCTGGCTCAAATATGCGAAAGTTTTTTTATCGTCGGTCGGAATGTTCTGCAGATCCAGATGAACCCCGTGTCGTTTTTCGATCATAGCACAGCATTTCTGCATCACCGTGAGCGTTGCCAGCCCTAAAAAGTCGATTTTCAGCAACCCCATTTTGTCGACATAATTCATTTCGAATTGAGCTACGGATTTTATCGGGTTATCATCCGATCCGGATGTCGGTCGATGAAGAGGGGCATATTCGACGATGGGTACATCGGTAATGATTACACCCGCCGCATGTGTGCCGACATTCCGCGTCACACCTTCCATCTCGGAAGCCGTCGTTACCAACTCCGTAAGCCTGGGATCGGCCCGCACCGCATCGCTGAATTCGGGAATTTCTTCCAGACAATTATTCAACGTAATGGATTTTCCGCTCACCGGCATTTTAATTCCCGCCGGAATCAGTTTGCAGATACGGTCTACTTCCGACAAGGGGATATCCATCACCCGCCCGACATCGCGTATGGCACCTTTCGCACCCAGTGTGTTGAAAGTAATAATCTGTGAAACCCGATCGGCACCGTACTTATCCGAACAATATTGCAGCATTTTATATCGTTGATCATCCTGAATATCCAGATCGATATCGGGCATCGAAATTCTTTCCGGATTCAAAAAACGTTCGAAAATCAACTTAAATTTCAACGGATCGACCGGTGTAATTCCCAATACATAAGCTACCATCGAACCGGCTCCGGAACCGCGAACGTTATACCAAATATTCTCCTCGCGGGCATGCCGCGTCAAATCCTGAACAATCAAAAAATAGGCATCGAATCCCATTTGATGAATAATGCCGAGTTCCTTTTCAATCCGTTCACGAATGACCGGTTCCCGATCGACACGATCACCGTATCTTTCTTTCAAGCCGATTTCACATAATTTCCGCAACTCGGATTCGGCGGTTTCACCCGTTTCCAACGGAAAAATCGGCAGATGATGCCCTTTGCTGCTCAAATCGACATTACAGCGTTCCGCAATCGCCAATGTGTTTTCAATCGCACCCGGGATATATCCGAACAGCTTCTCCATTTCTTCCGGAGAACGCAGATAATAGGACTTATCCGACATTCTGAACCGGTTGCTATCCGTCAGTTTCGCACCGGTTTGGATGGCGAGCATAATATCCTGATATTTCCAATCTTCGGGATCGACATAATGGGTGTCATTTGTCGCCACAAACGGGATATCATATTCCTTTCCCAGACGTAATAAAACATTATTCAGTTTTTTTATTTCCGGGACATCGTGATCCTGCAATTCGATATAAAAATTTTCTCGTCCGAATACCTGAAGATACCAATCCAATTGCGCTTTAGCCGCTTCACTCTCTCCGTTTATGATCATCCGCGGCAGTTCCGCCGCCATACATCCCGAAGTCGCGATTAACCCTTCCGCATGTTCCGCAAGATATTCATGATCGATGCGCGGATGATAATAATATCCCTCCAATTGGGAGGCACTCGCGATCTGCAACAAATTCTTGTATCCGGTCATGTCTTTTGCCAACAACAGCAAATGGGAAGAAGTTTTTTCCTTGGGATCACGAGAGGTCATCGATCCTTTGGAAAGATATCCTTCCAGCCCGATGATCGGTTTAATACCCGCCTCCTTTGCCGCGAAGAAAAATTCCACGACTCCGAACATCGTTCCGTGGTCTGTGATTGCGACGGCAGGCATATTCATTTCTTTGACACGGGTCATCAGTTTGTTGATTTTCGTGAACCCGTCCAAAAGGGAATATTCGGTATGAAGATGAAGATGAACAAATGACATAGTTTTAAATGCTCCAAAGCTATTCATATTTTAGTATATTTTTCTTCGGGCATCCGCTTTTGCTTTTTTTATATTCCGCCGAATTCAGAAGAATTCCGTCTTGTTTTTCAATTTTTTCGATCTTCTTATTTTATGACTTTCGTCATGTTTCAAATGATGACATTTTGGCAATTGACAAATGCCGCCGGAGTATATAGAATAATTTATGCAAACGATTGCACAGATAGCAAAAGGGTTATGAACAACGGGAATAAAATGGCAGTTACCATAATCGATGTAGCGAAGGAAGCGAACGTGTCCGCTTCGACTGTCTCGCGGGTGCTTAATAATAAAAGCACCATCAGCGAAAATACGGTCAGACGAGTCTACGAAGCCGCCGAAAGGTTGGGATATGAACCGAATATTCTGGCACAATCTTTTCGCAAACAGGAAACGAGAACAATTCTGATTTTAACCCCCAATATGACCAATCCTTATTATTCCAATATTCTATCGGGCATCAGTGATACGACACGATCCCTTTTTTACAGCTCGTTTATCTGCAAAACCGATTGGAATCGCGAAGAAATGAGTAATATTCTCGGAATGATGAAGAAACGGCACGCGGACGGTGCTATTTTATTGGCATGCGAAATGGGGGAAGAGGATTGGCTTTTACGCTATGCGAAAGATAATCCGATTATTCTCTGTTCGGAATTTAACCCGGATACCAGTATTCCTCATATTTCCATCGACAATTACAAAGCGACGGTGGAAGCCATCGAGTATCTGATTTCGCTCGGTCATACAAAAATAGGAACGATCAGCAGCGTCAACAAATATTTGTCCACTCAACTGCGCTTGAAAGGATACAAAGATGCTTTGGCAGCCGCCGGAATTGAGTTCCATCCCGAATATGTCGAATATGCATCCAAGGATTACAGTTACAGAAGCGGTTGCGCTTCTGCCAGAAAGCTGCTGTCATTGGAAGATCGGCCGACCGCTATATTCTGCATTTCGGATGTTCTGGCAATCGGCGCCATCAATACTGCCGCCGAAATGGGTATCAAAGTACCGGAAGATTTATCAGTTATCGGGTTCGATGACGTCGAGCAAACGGCGATGTTCAGCCCGAAATTAACCACAGTCGCTCAACCATGTTATGAATTGGGGAAAAAATCGGCTGAATTGCTGATCACGGCATTCAATCAGTCCGAGGACGTTCCGCTTGAAACGGTTCTCCCGTATCAATTAATCCTAAGAGAATCGACCGGAAGTCCCGTAAAAATTAAGGAGGAATCGATTTGAAAAGCACTTCAAATCGTTCACAAAAACGCAGTAAATCTTTTAGGAGGGAAAAAATGTCTAAAAAGCTTTTTGTGTTATCCGTTGTTTTCGTCTTAGTGCTTGCACTAACAGGTTCCGTCCTGGCAGCTGACACATTCAAGATCGGTGTAGTCACTCCGGACGCGGATCATGGTTTCACCGGCGAGAGCGTTGCTCATGCCCGTGCAGAGCTGGAAGCAAAGTCCAAAGAACTCGGCTTCGAATACAAATTTGAAGTCGGCGGTGAAGCAGCCAAACAGATTGCCGCTCTCGAGACCATTCTTGAGTGGAAACCGGATGTCATCGTCCTTTGGCCGCTGGAAGGTCAACAATTGAAGAACATTGCCATGACCATTATGGATTCCGGTGTGAAACTGATCATCTATGATCGTCTGATTGACGGTTTCAAACCGACCGCCGAAATTATGGGCGACAACGAGAGTATCGGAAAAATGATGGGCGAATATCTGCTCAAGTATTTCGATGAACAACTCAAAGCCGGCGAAACAATCACCTACCTGCGCTTTATCGGTGACAGCTCGACCGTTTCCATCCAGCGATCGAAGGGTATGGATGATGTGATTGCCGCATCCGCATACAAAGATCAATTCAAGCAGATTCAGGAAAACTATCAGACCGACTGGTCAAACGCAAAAGCACAGGAACAGATGGAAAACTGGCTGAACACAGCTGATCCGAAGGAAATCGAAGATCTGGATCTGATCGTAACCCATGATGATGAGGTTGTCGACGGTGTCGTAGTTGCCCTCAATAACTACTATAACAGCAATCCTTCGGCAAAACTGAACGTGAAACTCATCACGGGTGTAGGCGGCAGACGAGAAACGCTGGCAACCTTCGATAAACCGGTTGCAAACGGTATCGATCTGGTAACCTATTATTTCAGCCCGTCCTTCATTCGTGAAGCCATCCGCTTAGGTATTGCCGCCGCTAAAGGCGAACAATATCAGGGACAAGATATAAATGGGCAGCTCTTCCTCATCCCGTCCATTGAAATTGACAAGACCAATGTCGAAGAGTTCCGCAACAGTGACGCTTTCAAGGAACGCTATAGCATTTCACTCAACTAACCATTTTATCTTTTCAAGTGTATACTGCCGGTCCGGTTTTTTTAGACCGGCAGTTTTTCAATAAAGTATAAGGAGAACCTGCCTTGCTCGTAGAAATGAAAGGAATCGTAAAAACTTTCGGACCGGTGGTCGCAGTCGACCATGTGGATTTTACAGTCCATCCGGGGGAAATACGAGGCTTGTTGGGTGAAAACGGCGCCGGTAAGACGACTCTGATGAATGTGCTGGCGGGAACTTTTCCGCCGACCGAAGGGGAGATTTATATTGACGGGAAAAAAGTCCAATTCTCCAATTCGATGCAGGCGATCAAGATGGGGATTCGTTTTATTCACCAGGAAATAAGCCTCTGTAACGATTTGAAAGTTTTTGAAAATATGTTTTTGGCGGAAGAAATTCTTCTGCCGAACGGTCTCTTAAATAAGAAGGAAATGATCAAAAGGGCATCCGAAGTTTTTAACCGAATGCAGGTGAATATCAATCCGGAAGAACTTGTTTGGAACTTGCAACCTGCCGAAAAGCAACTGGTTGAAATCGCCCGTGCTTTGTTGTTTAAGAGTGACCTGATTATTATGGATGAGCCGTCTACGGCTTTGACGACCAGGGATATCGAACGGCTGTTTGTCATTATGCGCCAGTTGAAATCGGAAGGCGTCAGTTTTATTTATATTTCGCATAAGATGCCGGAGTTGTTTGAAGTATGCGATACTTTTTCGGTCATGCGGGACGGAAAATTGGTCGCGGAAGGGAATTTTTCGGATGTAAATGAGCAGGAGATCACCGAATTGATGATCGGCCGACAACTCGCCGAAGAAGAATTCTCCCATAAACCTTGTTATCGAACAGACGAAATTGCCCTTTCAGTTCGAAATCTTTCCGGTCCGGGCTTTCAAAATATCAGTTTCGATTTGCATAGAGGAGAAATTATCGCTATCACGGGTCTGCAAGGATCCGGACGGGATTCTCTGGCCGATGCACTTTTCGGCGCAATCCCTTCTACAGGAGAAATCAAGATCTTCGGCAAAAAAATAAATCCGGAAAGCGGAACCATCGAGCGAATGAGGTCGGGCATAGCCATGGTGCCGCGTTCCCGAAAAGAACGGGGTATTTTAAATGATCTTTCCATTTACGATAACCTTTATATGGCTTATCTAAATACCAAATTTAAAGGTTTATTAATCCAACCCAAAGACCAAAAAGAACGGTTCAAACGCCAACAGGAATCATTATCCATTAAAACGGATGATCCCAAAAATCCGATAACCTCTCTTTCGGGAGGAAATCAACAAAAAATAATTCTCGGACGTTGGCTGGAAGCCGATGCAGAAATCATCCTTTTTGATAATCCGACGCAAGGAATCGATGTCGGGACAAAATTCGAAATATATCACCTGATTATCAATTTGGCGAAACAGGGGAAAGCAATTATCGTATTCAGTTCGGAGTTTCCCGAGATTTTCAAAGTGGCCGATTCCTGTATCGTTCTTTTTAAAGGAAATATCAACGCCCGCCTTTCACGTGAAGAAATAACCGAAAGAAATATTATGTACTATTCAACCGGAGCAAATTTGGAGGCAGAAAAAAATGACAAGTGTGATTCAAAAAAACTC
>JALHEL010000507.1 GCA_022837205.1 Leptolinea sp. | reverse complement strand
TGCCAAAGAAGTTCCTGAAATTGATGTAATCATCAGCGGACATTCACATACCTATATGGACAATCCGATTCTCATCGGGGACACCGCTGTTGTTTCAGCCGGTGAATATGGTCGATTTGTCGGAAATCTTAAACTTTCCAAAAAGGAAAACAATCGCTGGAAAGTTGATCAATTTACTCCTATTCCGGTCGATGAAAGTATTGAACCCGATCCTGACCTGCAAAAAACAATCGATCATTACCGTGAGTCATTGAATTCATATATCCAACTTTTTGGATTTGACAGTTATGACCAAATAATCGCCAGAAATCCTTACCCGTTTGATTCGGTGCAAGCGTTATACAAAGATCCCGTTGATAACCCTCTCGGAAATTTGATTTCCGATTCCTATGTTTATGAAATAAAGAAAGTTGAAGGAGAAAATTATATCCCGGTTGATGTTGCGATCGTTCCGGTCGGAATTATTCGTTCGACATTAAATCAAGGAGATATCCACGTTCGAGATGCTTATGAGATATTATCACTGGGAATAGGGGAAGACGGTATTTCCGGATACCCGCTGATCAGCGTTTACTTGACCGGCGCAGAGCTTCGAATGGTAGCGGAAATCGATGCATCGCTCTCTGATCTAATGAGTGGTACTAAACTTTATTGGAGCGGCCTTTACAGCGAATTCAATCCCCACCGGATGATATTGAATCGAGTAGTGGATGTTAAATTAATCGGAGAAGACGGTTCACTGAAAGATTTGGATGACAAGAAACTTTATCGTGTGGTCGCCGGATTGTATTCCGGTCAAATGCTGGGAGCCGTCGAATCCATGTCAAAAGGTTTACTGCAATTAAAACCGAAAGATAAAGACGGTAACCCTTTGGAAGGTTTCAGTTCCGTAATCATCAAAAATCAATCGGGAATGGAAGTAAAGGAATGGTATGCTTTTGCCGATTATTTGAGTTCCTTTGAAAAAACAGATGGGATTTCGACAATTCCCGCCAAATATGCCAAGAGCGAAGGTCGAAAAGTTATCAATGACAGTACCGATCTTAAGGATATTTTACGAAATCCGAGTGCTCCATTCTTGAAAGTCGCAGGGATTTTGCTGCTCGTCATTCTCATCATTGTTTTAGTCATCATTCTCTTAGTAAGACTGATTCGAAGAATAACCCGCAAACAGTCAAATAAAATCGCAGAAAAATAAGATTGGAAATTTTTGATATACTTAATATCGGTTAAATTTTATATACCAAATCATTTCGTTTGAGGAGGGAAATATGGAACAAAAATTCTTATATTGTAAACATTGTGGAAAAGTTCTTATCCCGGGAGTTGAC
>JALHEL010000079.1:4706-12292 GCA_022837205.1 Leptolinea sp. | reverse complement strand
TGAGTTTTATATTCACTGTTAACAGCGCAAATTTTATAGATGCTGAATTTGTCGCTTCCCGAATGGATACTGATTTTATAATTTCCGAAATATTTTTGAATCGCGGCATGCTTTCGATATTCAGATTCGAATTCATGTAAATTCCCCTGATAATCTACTCCTTTTTCAAATTTTCCCACAAAACGAGGTGCCAGCGAGGTCCATTCGATGCCCAACCTTTTTAATTCACAAACGATGAAATAATGTTCAAAAATCGTTGTCGGTTCATCCGTCTCATCGACCGATACCTCGAAGTCAAACGGTTTATTGCCCATCCAACTTTTTAATTGAGAATACATTTTTTGAACATGATGGATTGCTCCGCCATATTTTATAAAAGCGCGTTTGATATCTTGTTCAGAAGCCGTTATAAAGTCTAACGAATCGGGAAAATGCGTATAGTTATTAATCAATTCTGATTCAGAAGTAGCTAAAAGATCATAATCAATACTATTTAATAATGATTGCAAAGGAATATTATCCAGTGAATTAAGGTTTTTAACATATTCTCCCGGATCGATTGTAAAGAATGTAAATCCTGCTTCGTAGTATTCTCTCATATCATCGATCGTCTTTAAGTGATCGGCATCGGCGCCCCAAGGACGGTTCCATCCCGCTTCAAAAACGCCCCACATTGCATCATCAAGCACCATTTGAGCGGTTCGATGAGTTCGAATCAATTCTCGAACAGATTGTTGAGCCAAAACGGGGGATATTTGGGTCCCTTGAAAAGCTCGAATATGACCAGGGGTAGAAATCCCTAAGCGATCGCCTGTCCCGACGCTGGTTTTTAATCCCAAAGGTTGGGGGTTTAACCAAGGAATTTGGCTGCGCAACCACTTTGCATTTTCAGGCGACAATAAATAAATATTGTCATTATTTTCACTTTTCAATGCCTTTATCGGTCGATCAGATTGCAGATATCGATTTCCTTCGGCATCTCTGATCATCCAAATTTTTTGCGAATCGATTGTTGTTACAGAAGTATTTATCAGACTATATTTCATTCTATTTCATCCTTAAAATAATCATTAAAGCTTATAAACATTTTTAGGTTGAGAATAAGCCAAGAGGAACGCGAAATCGTAAGCATCATCCACATCGATGAACGATCTGACTACCATTTTTGCCAGCCAATTAGAAACGACCCGACGCCAAACATCGTGCCTTGCGGGGATGCTCGGAAACGCTCGGGTATCGTCTACAAAACCGCTCAAATTGTATAATCCGGCTGTTTCGGTTACGGAATCAAAAAATCGCGTCATTCCATTCCAACTGTCATTAAACCACCATGGCGGTCCGAGACGGACGGACGGATAATGACCCGCTAACGGAGCTAGTTCCCGCGAATAAGTATTCTCATCGACAGTGAATAAACATAATGTGAAGTTGGGATTATTTCCGTGTTGATTCAGCATCGAATGAAGATTCTTTGTAAATTCGGTTTGAATCGGAATATCGCAACCTTTATCCGGACCGAATTTATCGTAAATGATTCGGTTATGGTTTCTTAATACTCCCGGATGTAATTGCATAACCAATTGATCGTTGCAGCTCATGCGAGCCATTTCAATCAACATATGGCCTTCAAATGCCGTAGCATCCGAATCGGAAACATTTCCATTTAAAGCAGCTTTAAAAATCCTATCCGTTTCGGATTGCGGAAGTTCATGAGTATAAGGGGTAATAACAGCCTGATCCGTCGATACAGCGCCCATTTCCTTAAAAAAGGCTCGCCTTTTTTCAAGCGCCCGAATATAGGATTCAAAATCATGGATATCGATATCAGCGGCTGCGGACAATTTTTCGATTTCCTGTCGGAAGTTTTCTCCTCTGATATTGGTAACCGCATCCGGTCGAAAAGTCGGGATAATCTTTCCATCCCAACCGGATTCTTTTATTTCTTGATGTGTTTTCAATGAATCTGAAGCTGCATCTGTTGTACATAGCACTTCAATGTTCATTTTCTTATATAGTTCTCTCGGTTGAAATTCCGGTGAACTGAGCTTTTCCGTCAGATTATCATAGATTCTCATCGCATTTTCGGAATCCGGAATCTCATCAATATCGAAGATGAACTTAAACTCATAGGCAAGCCATGTATAAGAAGCTGTCGTACGAAGCAAGTGAAAATTATCGGCAAAATGTTGCCAAATTTTTCGATGATCTTTTTCGGAGGCATCTTGCAAACCATTCCGATAAGGAATCCCAAAATCTTCCAATTTCAGTCCTTGTGAGTAGAACAGTCTGAAAATATAATGGTCCGGGATGACCAATAAGTCGCTGGGAGTTCCAAAACCGGGTGAATCATTTGCGAATAATTTAGGATCTACATGCCCGTGAGGACTGACAATCGGCAAATTCTTTATTCTTTCATAAATTTCCAGTGCGATCCTCTTTTGAGCAGGTTCGTTATCAAAAAAACGATCTTCCGGTAAATTCCATTTTTTACTCATATCTGATAACCTTTCTCGTAATAATTCTAAAAAGATGATTTTTCGGATAATTATCTTTTATACCAATCATTCAACGCTTTTATCATCGAATCAATATTCTCGGCGGGAGTTCCGGGAGAAATTCCGCCGCCAAAAGACAGTATCAGACCCTCTCCGTTTGTTTTTTCCAAGCAGTTCCAGGCGGCCTGGTAAACCTGTTCCGGAGTACCGAGAGCTCCGATATCCCGTGGCGCAACATTTCCCATCAGAACGATTTGTTTGCCCATCAATTGACGGGCTGTACCGATATTGGTTTTGTCGGAAAAATTGAACACATCGAATCCGGTTTCGGCGAGGACAGGATACAAATGTTCGCATGAGGTGTCATTATGATAGATTTTCACATAACCGTCAAAATGATCCCATATTTTTCGGAACAGAGGATCCACTATTCGTAAATAAACTCTTTTGGAAATCATTCCGATCAAATCATCGAGCAAAAGAATTCCTTTGGGTTCCCTCATCCGTTTTAATTGAGCTTCCAACCACAGAATAATCGTATCCGTCACAACTTCAAGAATCGGAATGATATCATCCGGTGCGGACAAGAGAGATTCCATTAAGGTTGTTACTCCCATAAACCAGGAAGTAACCGTCAAGATACCGCGCGAACTGGCAATATGCTGACCCAATCCATAGGACTGTAATTCATGATCCGAACGCTCGATTTGGCGCAAGGCCAAAGGCATCAAGCCATCCTTTTCAGGATCTCTGACTTTTGTTTTATTTTTCCAAAACTGTAAATCCGTGCTGATAGGTTCCATGGACGGCGGTTGATCATGATGAAAAATAATTCGACTTCCGAAAGCAGAACCTTCGATTGCCATGCCATATTCCCACCAAAACCCGGGAACCCAGACAACTTCGGGAAAACGCTCTCGAAGATTTAAATTGATCTCGAACCATTTTTTCTGATCAAGGTAATAATCCAGCGTGTCAATTCCCGCAAAACCGGGAATCCACGGACTGTCTGCAATTAATGCCAAAGGAACTTTTGAAACTTCTTGATGAGAAGATGCTTGAAAAAAATTTTGTATTAATTTATCCATGATGTTTTTTCCATAAGGTTCTATATCGTTCGATTGTCTCCGATACTGTCAAAATATTTTCCTCGGGAGTACCGAAATCCATATTGATACAACTGACTCCCACATTGGTCAGATCGCCTACAGAATTTAATAATTCTTCCACATCGTTTTTAATTTCAGAAGAAGAACAAGAAAGCATCCGAATTGGACTCAGGCGAAGATTCAGAAATGCATTCGGCAAAAATGATCGACATTTCTCCGGATTTGATTCCCATCCGATTTCGCAGTAACAAACAGGAATTTGGTTATAAAATTTCGCATAGATTTCTGTTTTAACTCCGCAATGATGAACGCCGTAATCGGAAATGGATTTGGCCATGTCCTGTTCAATCGGTAACAGATTCTTCTCATAAGTTCGCGGAGAAATCATCTGGACGGAGCAGTTGGCATGAATAAAAGGCGAAGGAGATAAACGACATGCCATCCGATTTACGGAAACGGAAGTAGTACCGGTACGATTCTTTACATAGGTTGCGGTCTGAATAATTATTTTTGCGATTTTTCTCATGAATCGAACAGGAACATCCGGATCTTCAAGCAAATCGGCAAACAGATCGGGGCCGTAAAAATGATAAGCAGCATTCAAAATGCCGTCGGTATTAATATCTCCCAATAAATAACCGTATTCTTTTTGTTGCCGATCCCATCCGTCCGCTAATTCATTCATCGGCCAATTGGATAATATATCGGGTTCCACGAAAGACATTATTTGATCCTTTGACAGAATTTGAGGTAATGGTTGCGGAGCCTCCGCCGCCGAAAAACGGATTTCGGCACCGAGAAGGGCCGGAATAACAAACCCACCGGCAACCATCATCGATCCGGCGATGGGCCGCGGTTTGGGATTTTCCTCACCGAAACCAAATTCTCCGAACTTTTCAAATAATATCCGGCGCATCATCACGTCATTTTCTTCTCTCTTCTTTGGATTCAAATAAAAATCCCGATCAAAGGAAATCCCGGCGGTTTTATTCCACCAGTTCGGATTGAAAACAAATTCAAGCGGAAGAAATTGGTCGGATTTTAGCATTTTGATTTAATAGACTCCATATTCTTTAAATGTTTCAATCATTGCAACCAGATTTTCTGTCGGCACGTCCGCTTGAATGTTATGAACCGTATTAAAAACATAACCGCCTCCGGGCATTAAAGCATCAAGATTTCTTTTTACATCTTCTCTGACTTCCTCAGGTGTACCCATCGGCAAAATTCCCTGTGTATCAACTCCTCCGCCCCAAAATACTAATTGATCTCCATAATCCTTTTTGAGTTGATAGGGATCCATTCCGGTTGCTTTAACATGAATAGGATTTAATATTTGGACGCCGATTTCGATAAAATCCGGAATTAACGGCCTGACGTTCCCGCACGAATGGAAGAAGCGTTTGGCATTGGGTGAATATTGTTTAATGCAATCAAAAACCTCCTTCCAACGAGGTTTAATCTGATTGCGAAACATTCGGGGTGATATCAATTGAGAAACCTGAGTTCCGTAATCATCCATCAATGCAATAACATCCACTGAATCGGCCAAAACAGGTAATGCACTGGAAAAGAAATCGATTTTCAATTCAACCATTTTATCGAAGAGGAGACCCGCAAGATCAGGTTCACTTGCCATCAACATTAACAAATAGTCCATGCCGCAAATCCGCTGAGACATTTCAAAAATGCCCGCAAAAGGATCTTTCATCACGACGCCGTAATTTTTTGAGTGGTATAAATCAGCCAGTTCCTTTAATCCGGCGATTCGCTGAGGGTCTTTAAAATTCGGCCAAGGGTGGTTTTTAATGGAATCGGGAGATAATTTCTCATTTTTCAGAGGTTCTTGATAGATCGAAAAATATAAACCATTCTCTTTGGGTTTACGGTGAGTTATTCCCCATTCGTCAAGATATAACCAATATTTTCCGCCATCCGTAACCTTAACATTCCAATTATGAGCGTTTAATGGAAAAAGTCCGCGGATATCAATTCCGAGAGCCTCAATAAAATCGTCATCCGGTAAAGCCAGTCCCTGAATTTGATCGGAATAAACAACTTCTTTTTCTGGCAAGCCATAAGCAGATCTCAGTCGTCTGTATGCCTGTTCATTTATTCCGGTAACTTGTGTGCTTCCCATATCAAAAGGCACACGATCCGGTTCCTTGAAATTCATTGTTGTAATTAATCGTTCGCGAGAATTCATCTATTCCTCATCATTTCTTGTTCCATAACTGAAAAATGTTTGAATACAACCCGATAAAAAGGCGGCTTGAAGATTGATTATTTCATTATTAAAATGAATATGGTCTCGGTAAAGAGGAGCATTTATTCTTGAGGTAAAGTTATATAAATCAAAAACGGGAATATTGTTTTTCTTCATTATTTCAATTGCCGTTCGGTTGTATCGAACTAAGTCATCATTTCGTCGAAAGAATGAAGTTTCATATTTTCGATGCTGCTGATCATCTACCGGTGTACTTGTGACCCACAGGGCTTGTTTTTTTTCGGATTGAATCAGATGAATTATTTTTTCAATATTTTTTCGATACCTTTCGATGGATACCTGGCATTCATCCGTTTCATTCGGCATCCGTTTGATATCATGGAGGCCGGAATTCAGAAGAATTAAGGATGCTTGAATAAACGGTAAGACCAATCGGAGATATTCGTAAACGACATTCGAATCGGTTCCGTTTTCATGATCTATTTCCCCTGAAATTTCCGGCGCAGGGATATCCCCTTTGCGAAGCACTTCCCATTCACTCCCAAGGTATTCTCTTAAGACCGGTGTGTAGTCAATCGATATACTGTCCCCGAGAATAAATATTTGTTTCTTCATAAAGCAGTAATATCCTGTCTATTTCGGTAGAATTTTTTCCGCCGCATCTTTGTCTAAATAAAGTGTGCACCAAGGAGTATCTTTTAAGATAGTAGCCGGGCAATTTTCGTTGATCGGTTCTGTCTTCGTTCGATATACAGCTTCGGCTTTTCTGCTCTCGGGAACCATGCATAACATGTGTTTTGCCGATCGTAAAGCCGGTATGGTTAAAGTTAAGGCATACATCGGAACTTCATCCAGAGAATGAAAATGACCTTCCCCTACTTGTTGTTTCCGAGATCTTTCGTCAAGCCTGACTTTTTTAATATAGACCGGATCATCAAAGTCAGCAAAAGGTGGATCATTAAAGGCGATATGACCGTTCTCGCCGATTCCCAATGCACAAAGATCTGCCGGATTTTCCCTTAGTAATTTTTCATATGCGAGCATATCTTCCCGAAGAGTTTTGGGATTTCCGGGAACCGGGTAAAAATTTTTTACTTTTACATAGTCCAAAAAGTGTTTCCGCAAAAAATATGGAAAACTGGCTGTATGTCCTTCCGGCAAACCGATATATTCATCCATATGAAATACATTTACTTTTCCCCAATCAATATCGGGTAATTCTCTGAGTGACTTTAAGAATGTCAGCTGAGAATTTCCGGTTGCAATGATCATATTTGCAAAACCTTTTTCAGCAATCGCAGAATTGATTATTTCTCGAGCATCCAGTGCCGCTGCTTCTCCCATCATCTCATTTGTTTCATAAACTTTGACCGGTAACTTTCCCCATTGATCCGTAAATATTGGTTCCATTTTTGTTTCCTTTATATTTCTTTATAATTTTTAAAATTGAATCAGAATTCCTTGTTGAAATATCTCATGAATTTTAAAATTTGAGTCCAGCAAAATAATATCCGCATCCAAACCGGTTCTAATCGATCCTTTTTTATCGGCGATTCCAAGAATTTTTGCCGGTATTTCGGTAACCATACGAATGGCTTCAGGAATTGATAATCCGACTTCCTTTACCAAAATAGGAATTTCCTGACCTAATAACGTCGTACTTCCCGCAAAACAACTTCGATCGGCTACCATTCCTACTCCGTCAACCACTTCGTATTCATTTTCACCGACGAAAAAATGTGATCCTTCCGGCAG
>JALHEL010000079.1:0-4668 GCA_022837205.1 Leptolinea sp. | reverse complement strand
TTTGACGGCTAACTTCATCAACGTCGGCGGTAAATGCCGATTATCCGCAATAATTTCTGTCGTCAGTTGAGGATAAACCAACGCAACTTCCAATAAACCCGGTTTTCGCCAAGGCCCCTGCCTGACAACCGAAGACATGGCACTCCATAGATGGGTTACATGGGATGCACCGGCTTCAATCGCCGGAATTATTTCTGACTCCATGGCCATCGAGTGCCCCATGGCGGCAATGATCCCTTTTTGCTTAATCTTGCGAATTGCATCCATTGCGCCTTCCAATTCCGGAGCAATCATAAAAATCGAAATGGCATAGCTTAATTCAAGGATTTGGTCGATTGACCCGTCCGTTATTTTCCGTAAAGCAGATGCCGGAATTGCACCTGCCGCCTGAGGGGCAATATAAGGACTTTCCAGATAAGCGCCTGTTATTTGTGTTATCCCGGGTTTTTGTTCTGATTTCCACTTGTCGATAAAACAAAGCGATTGAATCAAATTTGGAATCGGAGCGGCAACAAGTGTCGGTACAAGCGTCGTTATACCGTATCGAAGTGTATTGCGAAGAATCGTATCAAATGCTTCGGGATCAGATTCATTGAAAGTATGGTTATAACACCCATGGACATGCAAATCGATTAACCCGGGAGCGGTATACTTCCCCGCGGCATCGATCGTCAAATAATCTTCGGGATTAAAATCATCCCGATCGACAATCCCGGCAATTTTGCCATCCCGTAATAAGAGAACTTTTCCTTCTTCGACTTTTTCCGGAAAAATAATCTTGCTGTTTTGTATGGCAACGGCTTGAAAATCATTCATTTTTATGAAATCCTTCCAACTTTAGTTCTTCCGCTCGGTGGCATGCGGTCCAATGTTGCGGTTCTATTTCTTTTAGCTCCGGCATTTCGGTTTTACATTTATCGATGCAATAGCTGCAGCGGGGATGAAAATAGCAACCGCTCGGCGGATTCGAAGGATTCGGAACCTCGCCCGGAAGACCTTCTCTGTTTTGTTGCAGACGAGGATCCGGAATCGGAATGGATGCCATTAGTGCTTCTGTATAAGGATGGCGAGGCGTATTATATAACGCTTCCGTGGAAGCGGTCTCAACCACTTTCCCGACATACATCACCGTAACCCGGTCACAAATATGGCGTACGACCGACAAATCATGAGCAACGAACAGATAGGTCAGATTCATTTCTTCCAAAAGTTCCATTAGAAGATTTAAAACTTGTGCCTGAACCGAAACATCCAATGCGGATACCGGCTCGTCTGCGACAACCAAATTCGGCTGTAACGCCAAAGCACGTGCAATCCCTATCCGCTGGCGTTGGCCGCCGCTGAATGAATGCGGATATCGAACCATATATTCCGGACGTAACCCGACTTTTGTTAACAATTCCGCAACGCGGTCCTCTCTCTCTCGTCGATTCTTTATACCGTTTACCAGCATGGGTTCGCTGACAATTTCAAAGATATTCATTCGCGGATTCAAAGAGCCATATGGGTCTTGAAAAATCATTTGCATTTCGGCACGAAGCGGTCGTAATTCTTTATTGGACATCTGCGACAAATTTACTGTTACACCTGTTTTTGTTCGATAAAGAATATCTCCCGCCGTCGGTTCATAGGCTCGAAGGATACAGCGAGAAGCCGTGGTTTTTCCGCATCCGCTTTCACCGACTAATCCTAAAGTTTCACCTTTATTAATGTATAAATTGAGATCATCAACTGCCCGAACATCTCCGACATGTTTCTTCCTGAAGCCCTTCGTAATCGGGAAAAATTTTTTTAAATGTTTCACTTCAAGAATTCTCTCTGTATTCGTCATTTGAATCGACGGATTATTATTCTCGTTCATGTGTCACCTCCTCCGATCCTTCATATAAGAAACAACTGGCGCTTTGCCCTTCTCCTACTATATACTCCGGAGGGAGTGATTTTTCACATTTTCCGCGAATCCAGTTATTGCAACGAGGGTGAAACGGGCAACCGGAAGGTTTATTGAACGGATGAGGAATTGAACCGCTGATTGTCGGCAATTTAACTTTCGTTGTCTTTTGAATCGAAGGAATCGAACGGAGTAACGCTTGCGTATAAGGATGTTTGGGATTATGGAATATCGAATCAACCGGTCCTTTTTCCATGATCCTACCCAAATACATCACAACAACATATTGTGCCATTTGAGCAATTACCCCCAAATCATGTGTAATGAAAAGAATTCCCATATTTCTTTCCATCTGGAGTTTTTTTAATAGCTTCAAAACTTGAGCTTGTGTGGTTACATCAATAGCCGTAGTCGGTTCATCAGCAATCAATAACCGTGGTTTACAAACAATAGCCATGGCGATGATTGCTCTTTGTCTGAGTCCGCCCGAAAGTTGCCAAGAGTAAGAATCGATTCGCTTTTCCGGCATAGACATACCGACGGATTTCAAGGATTCGATACATATTCTCCGCGCTTCCTCTTTATCAACCGGATTATGCAGCATGATCGCTTCGGTAATTTGATCGCCGATGGTATGAATCGGGCTGAATGCCGACATCGGTTCCTGAGGAATCAAAGCAATTTCTCCTCCTCGGACCGCACGAATCTCTTTGCCGTTTTCTTTCATTTTGACCAAGTTAAGGTATTCATCCGGATTATCTCTTTTTTGGAGCAAAATGTCGCCTTCAACGATTCTTCCGGGTTTTTCGACAATTCGCAGGATCGATTTCATGGTAACGGATTTTCCGCACCCGGATTCTCCGACAATGCCGACCACTTTCCCTTCGTAAGCATCAAACGAGATGCCATCCACGGATTTGACTGTCCCTTCGTCTAAATCAAAATAAACTTTCAAATCTCGTACAGATAATAATGGTTTTGTATTTTCCATTTTTTCTCCTATTTACTGTACGGATCGGCAGCATCACGTAGTCCGTCGCCAATCAAATTGAACATTAAAACATTGATTACCAGTACCAAGCCGGGGAGCATCAGCCATGGAGCTTTAGCCATCGTCTGAACATTTTGTGCTTCCTGTAACATGACACCATAACTGATCGCCGGCGGACGAAGGCCTAATCCTAAAAAGCTTAATGAGGTTTCATTTACGATCATTGCCGGAATCGATAAGGTTCCGGTTGCAATAATATGGCTGAGAAAAGTGGGAACCATATGTTTCATAATGATTCGCCATTTACTGCATCCGATCAACTCGGCAGAAAGGATAAAATCTTCCTCACGAATAGACATAAACTTTCCTCGAACTTCTCTACCGAGCGTTGTCCAACCCAACAGAGAAAGAATTACAGTAATAGCAAAGAAACGCTGTTCGGCAGACCATTGACGAGGCAACGCCGCAGTCATTGCCATCCAAATGGGTACATATGGAATAGAGTTTAATATTTCGATCAATCTTTGAATGACCATATCGGTCATTCCACCGAAATATCCGCTGATTCCACCCAACAGGACACCCAGAAATACACTGAGAAGAACGGATACAAGCCCGACTGTAAGAGATGTTTGGGTCGCATACATCAATCTCGAAAACTGATCCCGCCCCATACGGTCCGATCCTAAAAGAAACACACGAGTATTAGGATCCGATGGTGTAATTAAATGACGTTCGGTTTCCCAAAAAAGGAATTTCCATTTCATTCCTTTTCCGAAAAACTTGACATCGACCGATTCACCTTCCTTGACAACCCATTCCATTCCCAAAGTTTTCGGGTTTCTTTGTCCTTCAACTTTATCGACCCAAAGATCGGGTTTTCCATCTTTGAAAAAGTGTAAACTTTGGACGGGAATGTAAGCCTCACGCGCATTGGTCTTTTCAGAATTTTGATTTGCGAAAAAATCAGGGAATAAAATGATAGCAAAAACGATTACTAAAATAAAAAGGCTGATTACCGCCATTTTATTTTTTCGAAAACGCCACCAAATCAGTTGTCCGTTCGAAGCGATGGAGACTTTTTCTTCACTTTTTGTGCTGGCCAAAGCATCCAAATCAATATTCGCTTGGTTCTCAACAGAGGATTCAGATGGATTGTTTTTTGTGGGATTTGAATTATTTTTGGGAGAGTAATTTTCTGTCATCTTCACTATTCCAATCTGATCCGAGGATCAACCCAAGCTAACAACAAATCGGACAGAATTGTTCCTAAAATACCAAGCAGACAATATATGATCAGAATGGACCCTGATAAATACATGTCTTGCATCGATAGCGCCTGCAAAAGGAGCGGCCCGATATTCTGAAGATTCATTACTGTTGCCACAATCAGAGAACCGGAAAACAACTGGGGAATATAATTCCCGATTGTGCTAACTAACGGATTAATTGCCAAGCGAACCGGATACTTCATAATTAATGCCCATTCTGACATTCCTTTGGCACGCCCCGTAATCATATAAGGTTTCCCTAATTCATCCAACAGATTCGCACGCATTACCCGAGTTAATCTGGCTGAGCCTCCTAATGCCAAGATAATAGCGGGCAACCATATATGTTTCAACATATCCAGAAACTTCGCATAACTCCATGGCGCCATCTCAAACTCCGGAGAAAACAAGCCGACGAGATTCAAACCGTAATGAGAATAGAAAAACCACATTAATAAAAGTGCCAGAAAGAAGTTGGGAATGGCGACTCCGATATAGTTGATTACCATAAAGAA
>JALHEL010000506.1 GCA_022837205.1 Leptolinea sp. | reverse complement strand
ACTTTTCCAACTGGGGAAAAGGGAATTGTTGTCAAGTAAAAAATGAGGAATTTACATTAGGGCACTGAAAACATAGAAAAAATGAAGAATGAAAAATGAAAAAATTGAGAATTAAAAAAGGTTGAGAGGGTTTAGATGGTTGAGAAGGTTTAGATGGTTGAGAAGGTTTAGATGGTTGAGAAGGTTGAGATGGTTGAGAAGGTTGAGAGGGTTTAGATGGTTGAGAAGGTTTAGATGGTTTAGAAGGTTTAGATGGTTAAGAATGTTGAGATGCCTTAAAAGCCCAAAGGGCGATACAATAATAGCGATGGTGGCGTAAGTTTTATGGGAAAAGAAGGTTAAAATTTTAATTCCTTTATTCTTTTCGCCGGGTTGAAACCCTTCTATAATAGCTGTCGTTCCTACGGAACTTATTTTCACTCTGTCTTCTTTTCGCCGGGTTGAAACCCGTCGTTAGTAGCTGTCGTTCCTCCGGAACTGATACTCCAAATCTTGTAAATCCCTTTTATCCTGTTCATCCCCTACCTATTATTCTCAAAGCCCTAAGCTCTCTGCCCTCAGCCAAAATCATACTGTTCATCACATACCTATTCTCATTTTTAATCTGCGTCATCTGCGAAATCTGCGTAAGCCCTTTTTTTCATTCTCTTCTTACTCGCCGGGTTGAAACCCGTTGTTAATATCTGTCGTTCCTACGGAAATAATAATGTTTATATCGCTTATCCGGATTTTTTATATAATAAATTCAGTATGCTTTATTCCTTTTTATGTTCAACAATCTTTCCTTTCTAATATATATCTTTGTTATCCGTGAAATCTGTGAGAAAAAATGAAAGGTGAACGGTGAACGGTGAAAGGTGAAAAGTTAAAAGTGAACGGTGAAAGGTGAATGGATAATGGAGAAAGAATTAAGTCGGGAGTCGTCATTGCTTGTATAACTATATCCCTTTCTTCAAATTAGTTTAGCAATGAGGACTCGTGACGACCTGTGAATAAAGATAGTTCATAAATTATTAAAGTAATCTGGGTGCTTTCGGTGTATAAATATAATCTCTTTTCCTCTTTTCCTCTTTGTAAATAATCTCTTTCCCTCTTTCTCTCTTTGTAAAATAAATCTCCTTTCCTCTTTCTCTCTTTGTAAAATAAATCTCTTTTCCTCTTTCTCGCTTTGTAAAAAAATCTCTGTGTTCTCTGTGTAAAAACAACCAGCGGAATGTAATTTCATAACCTCATCTTATTATTATGATCATCAAACATAATGATTGACAAACATAATGATTAAAAAAGTATAGTCCCGAATACAAAATAACGAGGTTTATTATGGAATTCTTAAACAGA
>JALHEL010000505.1 GCA_022837205.1 Leptolinea sp. | reverse complement strand
ATTTTCCCTCACCCTGACCCTCTCCCAAAGGGCGAGGGTAAAAACGTCGGCGTCCCCGACGTCCCGCTCGGAATCCTCCCTCACCCTGACCCTCTCCCAAAGGGCGAGAGGAATTGAACGGGCATACCTGTTGGCAAAATTTTTCTTCGAATCAGAAAATATTCCGATCGAAATCAGACAAATGAAATTATCCGTTACAATAACTGCAGATCGATTATTCCACACCCGTGAATTTATATTCTTTATTTCTGTCCAATTACCGAAAGGGGATTAAATCGATAAATTAATTCAAAAAGAAACGAACTATGGAAACGATTCTCTCTCTTTATGAACGAACACTTTCAGAAAAAAATCCGGATACGACGGCAATTCGCTGGGTAGACAGTCATCTGAATATGACACCGATAACCTGGCGTATGCTCGAAAACGAAAGCAACAATCGGGCAATCTATCTGACACAATTGGGTTGCCGTCCCGGCCACCATGTTTTTATCTTCCTTGAGAGTTCTGTCGAAATTTGGTATTTCTTTTGGGCCGCTTTAAAATGCGGAGCGATTCCTTGTGTCCTATTCCCCGATTTCGGTTCCGATGCCCTCGGAGCCCGCTTACAATCCGGTCGGGCGGATTGGATCATTACCGATCGTTGGAATGAAAAGAATGTCGGTGCGATTCGGTCATGTTTCTCGCTGAAAAAAATAATTCTGCTCGAAGAACCCTCCGGTATACCGGACACTCGAATGGCTTTGTTTCATCGGGAAAGCACAACCAATGACTCTTTTCCGCTTTATCCGGCCATTGAAACCGATCCGGCGTTTATTGTCTTTACCTCGGGGTCGACCGGATTTCCGAAAGCGGTTGTTCATACCCATCGATGTGCCGAATCGATATTGCGTTCCATGCAAAACGTGCTCCAGGTTCAGAACGATGACATTTATTGGTGTACCGCGCATCCGGCTTGGATTACCGGCACCGTATACGGTGTGATCGGCCCTTTGATTGCCGGAGTGGAATCCGTTCAATACAGCGGGAATTTCCATGCCCGACGATGGATGCCCATTCTTCAAAATCAGGAAGTATCTGTTTGGTATTCGGCGCCGACCGCTTTTCGTTCTCTGATGACTCAACCGATTGAATTTTTTACAAAATTTGATTTCAGCAATTTACGGGAAATATTCAGTATTGGCGAACCGCTGAATCCCGCCGTTTATTATTGGGGAAAAGAGATCTTTCAACGTGAAATCCGCGATACATGGTTTCAGACGGAAGCCGGCACGATCCGTATTGCGAATCTTCCCGGTAAATTAATTAAACCCGGCTACATGGCCGATTATTTCGGTCAGCATGATGCATATCTCTCCAAATTTCAAAACGGCTATTACCAAACCGGAGATCTGGCTTTTCAGGATATGGACGGATATTTTTGTTTTGTCGGGCGGGATGACGATGTTATCAACACTTCCGGACATTTAGTCGGCCCTTTTGAAGTGGAAAGTGTGTTGCTCGAACAACCGGAAATTGCCGAAGCGGGTGTGGTGGCTGCGCCGGATCCGCTGTTGTATGAGAAAGTAGCTGCATTTATTGTATTGAAGACAGGGGTGGAATGGACATCCGAGCTCGAGACCCGTCTGGCAGTTGCCGTAACTACCCGTCTCTCGACCCAAGCTACGCCGCGGCAATTCATCGTCGTCAATGCTTTACCGAAAAATCCGGCCGGGAAAATTCTGCGTAACGAATTAAGAAAAAGACTCCGGTCCCAATCTTAAAATAATTCCCCCGGGCAGCCGGCAAAAACGGAACGGATACTCAGAAAAAATCAAAGGCGGGATCTATTTTCGCTTTGCTTTTACCACACCGGCGTACGGATTTTTGATTCCGTCTATATAATCCGCAATGATACTTGCTCCGGCCATCGAGTGGACAAGACCGTTCCCGCCGACACCGATCAGATAGATCCGGCGCGGATCATTTTTTGAAGGACCGATGAAGGGAATATGATCTTTGGAATCGGCGGACAG
>JALHEL010000504.1 GCA_022837205.1 Leptolinea sp. | reverse complement strand
AAAGCGGGCAGAAACATTCATCTTTATTTTATGGTCGGTCCCCGGTCCGGAAAGATCCGGATCGATTGGGGAGACGGATCGTCGGAATTCTATGATCTGTCAAGCCCGATGAACGAAGAAGATTCCCTCCGAATTTCTCATGATTACGGGCCTTCCGCCGGAAGGTTTGAATTATTCAACTTTCTGATCAATTTACTTTCTGTAGTCGCTTTCATATTCGCTTTGGTGATGCTTTATTGGGTATTGGTTTACGCATTTGTCCGGAAACGCACAAAAGCGTTTAAAACCGCGTTCATCATCATTTCTCTCTCTACCGTACTGATACGTGTGGTTAGTGTATACAATTTCCCGTTAGGATGGGATGAGGGAACATATTCTCGGGCCGCCATGCGCTATGCCGACAAAGCTCTCTCTTTTCAATGGAAAGAAATCCCCTCAATTACCTATAATCATGAACATCCGGCTTTGGTCAAATTGACATTTGCCGTTCCCGTCATTCTGGACGGACGTCCTTATTATCAGCGATTCGGTTTAAATACCCGAAACAATGCTATGTTGGGAAAAGAGGATTACACAATTTTTACAGGGCGAATAGTCAGTGCCATTTTCAGCCTCTGGACAGTCCAAGCATTGGCTGTCTTGATCCACCCTTTCGCCGCTTTTTTCTTTATGATCCATTCTCTGGCGGAAGAATTCGGAGCACAAGCCAGATTAGAAGCTATGCCGATGCTTTTTTCTTTCCTGAGTATTTGGTTTTTCAGTCAATTCCTAAAAGGAATGGAACTCCGTCAGAAGAAAGGAAATTTGAAATGGTTAATACTTTCAGCTCTGTTTCTCGGAATGACTGCGGCATCCAAGATTATTTATTGTGTAATTGCTTTCGCCATCCTGGCAGCCGCAATTGAGAGCGGAGTTCGTCAACGTGATATATGGAAAGAATTGTTCGGCTCACTCGTGCTCTTCGGAATTATCGCCCTCGGCAGTTTCTTTATTTTTAATCCTTCTGTTTGGTACGACCCGATCGGCAGAATTTCAATGATGATCGGTTTTCATGAAAATTATCAGGTCCAAGAAAGTGATATTTATCCATGGTGGCAACCGATTGTCTGGGTCACTCGATCCGTCGCTCATCATTCAGATCGATTCGCACCGAAAAGTCCCTTGGGTAAAAGTCCCGAACATTTCTTTTTCTCCGCTGACGAACTGATTTTCATCCTGGCATGTATCGGATTTTTCAAGATTCCGAGAGAATATCGGATTTACTTTTATTGGTTCATTTTCGGGCTTCTTTTCCTTTTTATCTGGGGAACCAAATGGGTTCATTATGCTTGTGTCGTTAC
>JALHEL010000503.1 GCA_022837205.1 Leptolinea sp. | reverse complement strand
TGCGTTGGACTTCTTGAAGTAAAGTTTGACTGTGACCTGCTTATTGGCAGCTACCAAGAAACGGGCAATTTCCTGATTTAATGGGTAATTAGCGCCACGATTGGCATCGGTCACGGAGAACTTCCACTCTTTGCCCGTCCCGCCTGCGGTAGCGTTCTGGCTAACGATATTCCCGCCATCAGTGTAGATGTAAGACTGCCCGCCCATATTACCTATGAATACTCTGGAATTAGCATAATTTGTAAATCCAGCAACTTTGGCGCTTTCGGCAATGCTGGCTTTCAAAATGTAATTGATACCTTTATTATTATAAATTGCGCCGCTTGTATTTCCAGAAGTTGTTAATGTCCCATAAATATAATTGTTATAGCTGTTATCGTAATAGATGCCGTAATTATTGGAATTGCAAACTGGTGAACCAGTAATAGTATTGTTGTTGCTGCTGGTGTAGTAGATGCCGGAAGAATTGGAATTGCAAACTGGAGAACCAGTAATAGTGTTGTTGTTGCTGCCGCTGTAGTAGATGCCGTAATTATTGGAATTGCAAACTGGCGAACCAGTAATAGTGTTGTTGTTGCTGCTACCGTAGTAGATGCCATATTGACCATTGGAATTGCAAACTGGCGAACCAATAATAGTGTTATTGCTGCTGCTGCTGCCGTTGTAGATGCCGTAATTATAGCGGAGAAAGTTTAGATTTGAAAGCTCGGTAAAAGTTTTTCCATATATATATAAACCATAGCCATAACGATTAGCAAAAGTGGTATGCAACTGTCGGAAGAAAGTCTGCCCAGTCTGCGTTTCAGTCGTTAAATCCCAACCGCCACTAATTTTGAGATTTGCGCTTGATGTTCCACTTGAGCTAACCACTTGAACTTGAGTTGTAGATGATGATGCTGCTCCAGTATCCGTTACACCCAGCTTTTGTGAAGCCACATCACTTTGGGTCGTGCCACTATATTTTTGGTAAAGCGTTGCAGCCGTATCAGAGCTGATTGTTACAACTTCCCACCAATAGCCATCCCCACCCTTGATAAAATCGCCAATAGCCAGCTCGGTTGTAAACAGCGTATCAGTGCCAGTTACATTTTTACTATTATTGGTAAAACTCAGCGTGCCAGTCAGGGCAGTGGGCTCGGGCGATTTAGCCACCCGAACTTCATCGCCACCCGTTCTGCCAGTCGTGGCTTTGGTGATGGTCTTGTACGGATTACCAGCGGAACCGTTACCAGTCGTGTCATTACCAGTTGCCCAGTCGCAATAAACAATCGTCATGCTAATCTCCTAATTGGTGCAGCTCTGGGTGTGCTTCCCAAAGCAGTTCAACTTTTCGTTCAAGCGGT
>JALHEL010000502.1 GCA_022837205.1 Leptolinea sp. | reverse complement strand
AAATACTGGCAGGAATCGCTTCAGCAGAATCCACTTGAAGCGTTGATCGGCAGTATCGCCAAAGAGACCATTGTCTTGTATGTCCCCAAATTTGCGGTTGTATCCAAAGAGTTGCTGTTGGACGTCGTTCTCTCGCAACCCGGTCGAAACGCACTGATGCGTTTTTGGGTTTTCCTGGAAGACGGAGCACAAGCGGTATTTACCATCAATCTGCGTTCGCGTAAAGCGGAGGGTGAAAATTTTTATACCGGCTGCTTACAGGTCAGGGTCGGTGACGGAGCCCATTTAATTCTGAATGAAGTTCAGGATTTTCATCAGAAGGTTTATGTCACCGCCACAAAATCCGTTACAACCGGTAAAGTGAGCAATATACAATGGAATACCTGTGAATTAGGCTCGATCAAACTTCGAAACAACGCCACCATGAATCTGAAGGGGGAAGGATCGAACGGACTTATTTATGGGTTATATTTCGCAACCGATCATCAGGATATCGAAATGCAAACCCGCCAGAATCATTTGGCGCCGAATACTACCAGTTTTCTGCATTTCAAGGGAGCCATCAATGATGACGCTTATGCTAATTGGCAGGGAATGATTTATGTTGATCCCGCCGCTAAAAAAACCGATGGCTATCAAAAGAATGAAAACCTGATGCTCTCTCCCAATGCCCGAGTCTTCACGAAACCCGGTCTGGAGATTGTCACCGACGACGTTAAATGTTCTCACGGGACGACAGTCAGTGAGATCGATGCGGATCAGATTTTTTATTTGATGAGCCGCGGCATGTCCAAAAATGAATCCGAACTTTTAATCCTGCAAGGATATTTTGACGCTATTCTCAATAATATAACCTATGATCCGATACGGGAGAAATTGAAAGAGAAAATATATTTGAAAATGATTTAATCGAACAGGGACTATTCCTTTTCCGTTCGATTCCGGAGGTTAAAGTGGGTGCGATACCGACAATGCGGGAACCGATTCCCGAAGTAAATTATGAAGTGGGCGATTTGGTCGAAGTCTTATGTGACCACGATCGAAAAGGTGTCCGAGTTAACGGCTGGTTGAAAGGCATTGTTGTCCAAGTGGACAATAAAATGATTGCCGTGCAATTCCGGACAAACGTTTATCTGACAGACGGATGGATGGTGCCGGACCATATTCTTTGGTATCCGTTGAATTCGCCGAATATACGACCATATCAGAAAAAAGCCTGAAATTAATAGAAAAGGATTAAGAATGGACGAAAAACAAATTATTCAGGACTTTCCGATTTTTAGTCAAACCGATCGAAACGGAAAAACACTTTGTTATCTGGATTCGGCAGCCACGACACAGAAGCC
>JALHEL010000501.1 GCA_022837205.1 Leptolinea sp. | reverse complement strand
CGAGGAATGAAAATGAAAAAAGAAGTTCCGGTGAAGAGGAAGCGAGAGAACATGAAAGTTCCCCGAGGGTTTGTTCACTTTCCTCGATCATCATTCGACAGCTTCAATTTTGCGCTTCAGGCATTCGAATCATCCGGATTTCCGTTTTCCTATTGAATTTCGGATCCGAACGGCATCAGTGCCAATTGGGCTAATTTGAAGCATTGTTTTCCGAAGGGAATCCCGATAATAGTGATACAAAAAAGAATGCCGTTCAGGAATGCGACGATTGCCAATTCGAGCCCGCCAAATAAGATCCAGAGAATATTAAGTAAAACAGAGGCTGTGTTTCCATGGTATTCAATTTCTTTTCCGAATGGGAAAAAGGACAATCGGGCTATTTTGAAACATTGCAACCCGACCGGAATCCCAACGATGGTGATACACCATAAAACTCCGACCAGAAGCCAGGACAGACCCTGCCATAATCCGCCGAAAATAAACCAAATAATATTTCCCAAAATACTCATTATTCTTTTCCTTTCAATCTTTTGCGTATAGGATTAACAAACCCTGTCGCGAATACGATTGCGCTGCAGATGACAATATAGAGCACGGTTTTCCAGAAAGGGAAACGTCTGATCGCATCATGCGAATAACGACTGTAATACCATTGTGAGAAAAATCCCACAAAAATCAGTTCGATAACGATCCACCGCACTAACCACCAATCTTTTATTTTTCGGGCGTAGCAATATCCCCAGGCACTGAAGAAAGCAAGCCAAGGGAGGAAAATTTCCCGATAGCGTGGATTGTCCCATTGATCCCCTCCCGCACGAAGAGAGCTGACGAAAATCCAGCCGATTATAAACAGCGCATTCAAAATGAATACGTATTTCTCCGGTTTTCGTTTTATCCGAAAGGCAGAAAAAATCGCATAGAAAAGAAACGGCACCATTATATACCAACCCAATGATCGATAAATTCCGACAATTTTCCAATATGGGGTGGTAGGTTTATAGAATAAAATGGCCGGTAAAACCGGCTGGGTGATACCGTAAATGAATTGGCCGCCGATTTCTCCGACGACTTTTTCAACCCAGCCGGAATTGATTTCGGAACTGTGGATATCGTAATGGACAAATTCCTGTATGGAGGGAAGAGCAAATAACCCTACGACTATCAGAGAGAATGCGATGAAAAGAATTCCGCCGATCAGCCATTTTTTGGAAGATGGGATCAAAAATTCGCCCCATATCCAGAGAAGAATGCAGCATAATAAGGCACCGCCTGCGAAAACAGATAAGGGCAGACAAGCCAACAGACAAATCATCAAAACGAGCGCGGATTTTTTTCGATGATCTTTCAATGTGACTAATGCCCAGAAGGCTACTGCAAGGATTCCGTTTAAGAACGGTTCGCGCAGAGCTGACCCGCCGAATACAATACTGTCGGGATACAAGACATAGATCCAGGCGGTGATATTTGCCAGGTTGCGATAAGCCTTCTCGTCTTTCGGGATTTTTTGTTGAATCGCTTTGTATAGGAAAGGGATACCGGCTGCGGTAAAAAAAGCGCCTAATAAAGTAATTAATCCAAATCGCTTCGCATCCGGAGAAAGATATTCATAAATCCAGACAGAAAGAGCAGCTAGCCCGCCATACTGATCGTTGTTATAATCTCGGGTGATTGTCTCGATAAAACCGGGCTTTTCATTTTGTGCAATCAGCCAGGTCTCCTCATCCCGTCGATAAACATCATTCGAAAGGTAACCACCCTGTTGTTGCGGTTCATCCCGGTAACCGTATATCGGTAACAAATTTTGGGTTGCCAAGCCGAATCCAAGGCGAAGAAAAATGGAACAAAACATCATGACGGCTAATGTTTTCCCTGCGCCTCCCCATTTCCATAAAAAATAAAGAATCAAATAGGAAGGGACGGAAAAAATCAGCGCAGCGGTAAACCCGCGGATGAATGTTCCCGGGCTGAAATAGGCTAATGTAGCTGAGGTAAGAAGTGAAAGAAAAATGATTGCGAAGATATATACCGGTAGTTTCTTTTTATGATTTATTTGCATTTTTTCCTTCCGTTAACGCGTCAAGAATCATTTTTTCTCTGTTTTTCCAACTATAAAACGAAGATTTCCGCTTTGCCGCAGCGGCGAGTTTTGCCGCTTCTTCGGGATGGCCGAGGAGCATTTTCAACCCTTCAATCCAAGAAGAGAGGTTTTCCGGCTCGCAGAATATGGCACAAGTCGGGTCCAAAATTTCGTGAATGACCGGAAGATCGGAAGCCAGAATCGGCTTACCGGCAGCTAAATATTCAAACATTTTCATCGGGCTGCAAATGGCGGCGGAATTCCCGCCGCTGCTTCCGGCGATTGTTTTTTCGTATGGCATCAGCAAAAAGTCA
>JALHEL010000078.1 GCA_022837205.1 Leptolinea sp. | reverse complement strand
GTAAAGAATACCGCTTTCATTCGGATCGATGCGTGAGAGCGAATCAAAACTTTCGCCGGATTCCATAAAAACGACAGTGGATTCGAATTCGTTTTTTCTGAGACGTTCGTATGGTAAAAAAAATCGTTCACTGATTCCTTCTCAGCCAACCGGTTTAAGAACGGATAACCATTCCAAAATCGGGTTTTCCTTATTGTCCATCTGTTCTTGTACAGCTTGTTGAAATGCCAAGTAATATTGAGAAATCAAAGAAGAGGGTAAACCATAATTTTTAAGTAATCCGTCCAGCCATTTTTTTAAATAGTCCAAAAAATGAATGTCTCCCAACGAAAGCGCCGCAATTACCCCGGGAATAAAATGTGTGTTTGCCAACTCCAATTGAAAGGAAGGGAAAGAGTGAAAGCTGAGGATTTGGTTTATCCGATTCATGATGTTTCCTTTGTGTCTTTTAAATCCTTCCAAACTATTCAAATAATTACTCGGTAACGGCTGAGTTTCGGATGAATAAGGATGTTGCATCAACAGGAGTTCAATTACCCGAGGTGCGGATTCCAAATTTCTGCCGATAAAAAACCCGGGTATTCGCTGAGATAATCCTTTTATATCGTTGAAAATTCCGCCGCCAAATGCAAACGGAACAGATTGTTTGTTAACCGTACCGGCTAATTTCAAAAGAGAAGCTGCGGCCGGCAAAGTTTGCGCTGCGGAAAGTACCAGTTTTGGCATCGTTGAATGAATTACGGAATCCAACTTTTCCAAAGGGGTGTTTGCTCCCAGAAAGGTGGTGTTCCAACTACGGCGACGGAGGAGAAATGAGAGCATCAGTAAAACAAGCTCATGCGCTTCTTCCGGAGGGCAGATAAGGAGTATTCGATCGGAATCATGGGGTATAGGGGTTGATTCCATAAGCTTATTCAAATGCCTGGTCGCAAGCGCAGAAGCGAAGTGTTCTTGTTGGACGCTTACTTTCCCCGTATACCAACCTTTCCCAATTGCAGCCAGACCTTTTTGTATCACTTGGGTACAAACAAGTTCGGGAGTGGAAATCTCCAACGCCTTATTTATTGCAAAATTCGCTTCCTCTTCGTTGAAAGTAAGACAAGCTCTGCTCCAGACTTTATGAAGATTTTCTAAAATTTGTTCATTTTCTCCGGAAGAAATATCCGGCTCCGAAGACACTTTAGTGACGTCCGCTTCAGCGGAAGGGTGAATTTCTCGGGTCTTCCATAAACTTATAGCCCGGCTGATACTCATCCCCTCTTTTTTTCGGGCGACAAGCCATTTCAAAAGCGATATATCCTCTTCGCTGTACAATCTTTGTCCACCGGATGATCGGACAGGGTTCGGAATCCCATAGCGACGTTCCCAGGCTCGCAAAGTCGCAGGTGTCAACCCTGTTTCTTTACTGACCATTTTTATGTTATAAAGCGGTCCTGTTTTTTTCAATTTGCTTCCTAAGTGAGTAAAAAAATAATCTTTTAAATATTTTAATATATTGACAAATACTCCGCAATGTATAATAATTGTACATGTAAAGTCTAACTAAAGTCAAGGGAATTTATAAAAAGGAGATAGCCATGAATAAGAAAACAGTATTATTGATTGTCGGTTTACTCGTCATTGCAATGGGTGTTTTGGCATTACTTCCCGGCATGAGTATGGGATCGGAACCGATGTGGCATGCCATCGCCAAACTTGTTTTAGGAGTTGTCGCTGTATTTATCGCTCTGAAAAATGAAAAAGCGGTGGGAATAACGACCGTGATTGTCGGAGTGGTATTGGTTGTTATGGGTTTGTTGGGATTATTTATGAAGGTTAGTACTTTCAGTGCTCCGACTTGGCATTCTGCGGCTGTAGCGGTTGTCGGTTTGATCGTTTTGATATTGGGCGCACGGAAGTAAATTTCAAGATTTTCGCTTTTCTAACAGAGACCGCTTTCTTTTTTTTGAGGCGGTCTCTGTTGATTTATGAATATGAAATTTCCCGCCGGTCAAATACATAATCTTTTTTTTGAAAAAAGAACGAACGTTCGAGATTCGATCAAGCGCAAGTTCAGAAAAATGCGCATAGCCTGTTGATTTTGGGAGGAGCGAAGGGCTGGTTTGAGTTACTTGTATTTGGGAAGATGTCACTCTTTCAGCGACCGATTGCCAGTGGGGAAATATGGAATGAGAATGAATAGATAAGAACAATATATTATGACAAAGTAAATCTTGATCTATTTCTCCACGTTTATATCGATAATGAATTGAGAATTTTGATCGCTTTTGATACTTTCGTAATAAAATTTATTGCAGCTCCCATTACTCTAAGATTTCGTTTCCAGAAGTCTTGATCTACCTCTTTTTCTTCAGAACAAGTGAATTCCATAAGCATTTCTATTAACTGCTTATCCTCAAATTCAAAATTGTTTTCAATTTTTAATCTATACTCGGAAAATAAACGTAGTTTCTTAGATTTAATATTAATTGCGTCTAGATCCACATTAATGGGATGATTAAAGGAAAGTGCACTATGAAATTCACTATTTCTGGCTTGGTGGATTATTACACTATAATTCTTCAATGAGGCTTTATTTTGCCATTTTGGCACTGATAAGCATTTTAATTTCTCGCAAAGACCGATATAAGAAGAAAGTGTCATCCAGAATATAATAGGTTTTAAGTCACAAACAGTTATCAACAATCGTATTATTTTGTTTGCATCGCTCTCGAAATCATAAGCAATTCGAAGAACATTATAATATTCTTTTCGGTTCGTATTATCTGATTCATAATTTTTTAGAGACGATTTATAATCAGATACTAGATTTATTAAACTTTTCGCCATATTATCCAAAAAACCACATTTAAATGTTTCGCCTGACTTCGGAATCTGTAAAGTTTCATAATAATTTTTCTTCAACCTATCATAAGCTTTTTCTATCGCACTATCATATATATCAGTAGTAGAAACATCATTTTTCTGTATTTCCTTCAACAAATCTGTCTTTTTGGGTAAAGTTCGATATTTGATAAGAGGTGGACTATTAATGAAAGGAACATCTTCAGGCAGAGATGGATCAATCTGTATCTCTTGAATAGGAATGTTTTCTAAATCAGAGCTTTTATATAAATCGATTTTTTCAGAAAATTTTTCGGTTTCACCAATTTTTCCGATTAGAATAAAAATTATTTGACCAAGCGATTCTAATTGTTCTTGAATAAATCCATTGAGAGGTTGAATGGTCGGAAGTTCATTAGATTTATTGTGATAATATTTAAAATCATCATTAATAATTTTGGAAGATTGATCGGTAACTGCAAGATGACTTGATATTGGTAAATCATCGTCTTGATCGACGATGATACAAAGATAATAAGGACTTTTAGTTGTAAGTAACTGGTCACGAATCAGGAAAGAATTATTAATTAATATCATATCCCCCTTTCTTAACCGTTTTGTTTTTATCCAATTTTTGAATGCATTACTCCGTTTGATTTTTTGAATCTCTTTTTCAATGCTTTCTTGAATAATTATTGCATTTTCGTTTGTCATATTTTCCCCATTCTGTTTATATTATGTCTTTTGATTTGTTTATATTTAGTTAAATTTTGTTTGTAAGTATTCAATTAATTTGAACATTTTTTGAAATTTACTCATTTGAAATCGCTAAACATTAGAATATTCCTATAACTAGCAAATTATTAAAATTAATAAGTAATAAAAACAATAAATATAATGATAACTTATGTAAGAAAAATATACATAAAATATAATAGGATTTCATAAATTCCTCAAAGCAAACGCAATTGATTTTCAATAAAGCTTGAGAGTGACGTTTCTGAAAACCCAGAATAACAAGAATTCGTACAGAACGATTTCAACCTACCGATCCATGCCGGACAGTTCTGTTTCATGCTTCGATTCATTTTTAACTCTTCTGCGATATTCTTGAGGGTTTTCTCCTTTTGTTATTCGAAAAACATATGAAAAATAGCTTGCGGTTTGAAATCCGCAAGCGAGAGCGATTTCGCAAATCGATCGATTTGTCTCTTGAAGCATTTCACAACTTTTCAGAATGCGGTATGCATTCAGATAGATGTTGGGAGGTTGCCCGACATACTTATTGAACAGTTTGCAGCATTGGCTCTTGCTGACAGAGCCGACTTCCGAAATATTTTTCAGTGAGATTTTGTTATCATAATTGTGATGAATAAAATCAACCATTTTCCAAAAGATCATCCAACTTTGATCATCGGGATGTTGGCTCGAGTTCTTTTTAATATGATCTCCGACCGATGCGCATATGGAAACCGCTTCGGAAAGCAGCCGCAGCATATTCGGTGAATTCTGGTTTACCTCGTCAAATAACTCAGACATTGACCGAAGGATTTCCACCTGCCAAGAAACTGTGCTATCTAAAATCAGGTAATCCTCGGCAAGCGGTCCGAACTTTTCTTTCAAATAGGCTTTCCCGGGATAGGTATTTTCTCCCAATAAAGAAGGATGAACCGCAACCACGATATAGGAACAATCTGTTTGATCCGCTGAAAAGCCATAATGCAGACGCTTGCTGTTGACAAAGATTCCGCTTCCGGAATTTATTCGCACAATTTGCCCATCGATGAAATACTCCATAAACCCTTCAAGTACCGAGATAAATTCAAGATCCGGATGCCAATGACATTCGGCGGCAAAACGCAAGAATTGATGTAAAGTTCCTTTTCGCACGTATAAAGGAAAATCCGGAAAATTGTAATTTAATCGTTCCGATGAATCAGAAAAGACTTCTAATCCTTTGTTCATGGCTTCCTTTATATCTGTTTGAATACGATTTTGATAGAATTCTATCCTATTTTGGGAGATATTAAGCAGTGAATCTAATACAATTTTGATAGGTTCATCATTCCAAAAAGGCAAACGATGATTACGGAATTAAGAAGCGAGAACGAATTCGATCATAAATTCAACAGAGACCTTTTTACTTTGGTCTTGCCGATCGCCTTGCAAAATCTAATATCCGCAGCGGTGATCTCAGCCGACGTAATCATTTTGGGGATGATCAATCAATCAGCGATGGCAGCCGTTTCATTGGCCGGACAAATAACTTTTGTATTAACTTTATTTTATTATGGGTTTTCAACCGGAGTCGGTATTCAAACCGCTCAGTACTGGGGGAAAAAGGATATCGGAACCATTGGGAATATCCTTAATATTGCACTTATTTTTTCTGAAAGCATTTCGATTTTGTTCTTTCTTTTGTCAGTATCGATTCCCGAAATGCTGATGAGTATGTTTACGAACGACAGCGAATTAATTCACTACGGAGCCATATTTTTACGCACGGCTTCTGTTTCATATCTTGCCATGGGCTTGTCTCAAATGTACCTGAGCGCAATCAAGAGCATGGAAAAGGTAGGTATCAGCGCGGCGATCAGTTCGTTTGCTCTGATACTTACGATTGCCTTTGATGCTTTAACCGTTTTGGTACTATTCCCGCACCAACCCGAAAAAGCGATCATCGGTGTCGGAATCTCAACGGTTTTCGCGCGATTTGTCGAGCTTGGGCTGTGCTTGCTTCATTCAAAAAGAAATAACGATATCCGGATTCACTTACCAAGACCAAGTACGATCGAAAAAACTCTATTAAAGGATTTTATCAAGTACACTTTACCGGTCCAAGCAAATTATTTGGTCTGGGGCGGTGCATTGACAATTACGACGACGATTATCGGTCATGTCGACTCCGATATGGTTGCGGCAAATTCAATCACATCCGCTGTCAGAAATCTTGCGACTGTTTTATGCAGCGGAATCGCCGGCGGAGGAGCTGTTCTGATCGGAAAATATTTAGGCAAGGATGACTTGTCTTCGGCAAGAAAAGCCGGGGAAAGGCTGAATATCTACGCACTTTTCTTTGGGGTGGTGGCCGGAATAACAATCCTGATATCAAAACCGCTGATTTTACATCTTGTAAATCTGAACAATACCGCCGCCGACTATCTCAATGGGATGTTGATCATCAGCGCCTATTACTGTGTCGGAAAATCAATCAACTCGACGAACATCGGTGGCATCTTTCCGGCCGGCGGAGATCCCGAATTCGGTTTTTGGACTGATACGATCGTGATGTGGGGGATCGTTTTACCTTTAAGTTATTTGGGCGCTTTTGTTTGGCATATTCGTCCGGTTCTGTTATATGCAATTATCAGCTTAGATGAGGTAATCAAGTTGCCGGTATCGATCATTCGGTTCCGAAAATATAAATGGGTGAAAAATATTACCCGTGATCCTGAACCTGTGGGATAGAAGAGTAATGACGAGAGGCTGTTTTTGCAAACCGGTAATAAAAAATTTAGTGACAAGGAGTGAGAAAAATGACGACGATGAGGGAAAGAATAAATTCGGGAAAGTTGTTTTCGGATAATTGTGAAGGATTGCCCGAAGATCGAGAAAATGCCAAAAGAAAAATGATTGCACTCAATGCAACCGGTCCGGATGATTTGGAAACGAGGTTTCGTCTCATCAAAGAGATCTTCAGCGGGAAAGCCGATGTTTGGATCGAGCCGCCGATTTATTTTTGTTACGGAAAAAATATCGAAATCGGTGAAGGCTGCTATATCAACTTCAATTGTAATTTTGTGGATGACGGAAAGATCACAATCGGGAATCATGTCATGTTTGGACCGGCGGTCATTGTCGCAACAGTCAGCCATCCCATTAATCCGAATTTTCGCGAATACATGTATGCCGATCCCGTAACGATTGAAGATAACTGTTGGATCGGGGCGGGAACGATCATTTGCCCGGGCGTTACGATCGGAGAAAACAGTGTAATCGGCGCGGGGAGTGTTGTGACAAAGGATATTCCGTCCAATTCCGTAGCGGTCGGGAATCCTTGTAAGGTACTCCGGACGATCGATGAAAATGATATGAAGTACTACGGAAAAGGACGCGAAATCTCATTGGATGATTGAAATGATGAGGCTGAATGATGATGATTTCGCCATTCATGAGCCGATGAAGCACATTCTGTAAGTTATCGGAGGAGTTCTATGTTTCCGCTTTTTGCCGTTTATCTTCTTCTATGGGAAAAAGAGATTGAAATAGAGGAAGAGAGAAGAAAAAATCATCTGCCGATTTTTGTCCCCGTAGAACGAGAGGAGCTAAAAATCGGACGGATAACCGATCGGCGCGGAAGATGGAAGCATATCTGTCAATCGATAAGAATCAGAATCGGGAAAATAAAAACTATTTCCAAATAATGTCGCCGTATATTTCATTGTAGGAGTCGGATGGTAGCTTCGAGATAATCTTTAATGATTTTCCGTAAAAAGAAACGTTCGGTTTAAGTGACAGAGGAAATTCTTATCTTTTTTGATTCAAAAGGATTGATAACCGTTCATTCTATTTGAGATTAAAACCGGTTCGGATTGAGCTGTTAAAGTCGATTCGAAAACAGTATCCGGAATAAGAGAGAATATTTGAAGTTTGGAACATATCTCACCCAAATTTTACAGATTGGTTCGGTTAGAGAGTCGCTTTTCAAAAATGTCGGAAGATCTTTAGTTACGAGATATCAGATATAATACAGCGACTTTTTATGACGAGACAAGTAGTTTTTTCGACCCATAAGATAATTTGTGGAGTTTTATCAATAAATGA
>JALHEL010000077.1 GCA_022837205.1 Leptolinea sp. | reverse complement strand
AATTTTACAAACCATGAAAAAAGCGGGAACGATCAATCCGTTGTTTATGTTGGATGAGATTGACAAACTCGGCAATGATTATCGCGGAGATCCGTCTGCAGCATTGCTTGAAGTACTGGATCCGGAGCAAAATAGTCGTTTCTCGGACCATTATTTGGAAGTGGATTATGATCTCTCGAAAGTAATGTTTATTACGACTGCAAATTCGATTGAAATGATTCCGGATGCGTTGTTGGATCGGATGGAGTTGATTGAATTCCCCGGATATATCGAAGAAGAAAAATTAATCATTGCCAAAGATTATTTGATTAACCGTCAGACGGAAGAAAATGGATTAGAGCCTCAGGATATCAATTTCACAGATGATGCCATTAAGAGAATCATTCGGGAATATACCTATGAGGCAGGTGTCAGAAACCTCGAACGGGAAATCGGCAAAATATGCCGGAAAATAGCCAGATTAAAGGCTGAAGGAAAAGAATACGAGCGAGAAATATCGGCTGAATCCGTCGGAAAATATATGGGACCTCCTTACTTTTTCCAATCCGAAAAGGAAAAGGAAGATGAGGTCGGAGTCGCGACCGGAATGGCGTGGACACCGAACGGCGGCGATATTACCACGATTGAAGTATTGGTTTTTGACGGAAAAGGGAATTTGCAGGTTACGGGACAAATCGGTGATGTGATGCAGGAATCAGCCCAAGCTGCTTTGTCATTTGTGAAATCGCGGGCGAAACAATTTAATATTCCCAAAGACTATTTTGAGAAAACGGATGTGCATATCCATATTCCGGAAGGAGCGGTTCCGAAAGACGGTCCGAGTGCGGGAGTGACTTTAGCTATCGCTTTGATTTCCGCCATTACCAATACGCCCGTAAAAAAAGATATTGCGATGACCGGTGAAGTAACGCTTCGCGGGAATGTATTGCCGGTTGGCGGTATAAAAGAGAAGGTGTTAGCCGCTCACCGATTAGGAATCAAAACGATTATTATTCCCGAAAAAAACGAGAAAGATCTCGAGGAACTTCCTCAACAGATCAAAGAAGAATTGACAATTACTTCGGTTAACCACATGGATCAAATTATTCCCTTGGCTTTTGGGAATATTCAACCGAAAAGGAAGACTGAAGTGCGGGCCAAGAAAGATAAAAAGGACGAATCCTAAGCATTATTTGTTTTTTACGATTGATATCAAGAAACAAAAACACCCGAAAAATCGGGCGTTTTTGTTTCTGGTGATATGAAAAGATTATAAATCAGATAACGTCGGCTCTACCGGAACAAAGTCAACCCAATCCGATCCGGTTTCAATTTTCAAATTGCTTTTCGCATTTTCCAACCAATTTTTATAAGCTCTGTCGATTGCATTCGATCGATCGGTGCTGGTTAACGGTCTCACTTCGTGACCGACCACTTGAATAACGTGATATCCATATTGTGTCTTAACCGGTTCCTTGCTATATGTGCCAACTTCTTGTTCGAAAGCAGCCTTTTCAAAATCCGGATCCATGACACCTTTCATAAACCAACCCAAATCTCCACCCTTGGTATTATTCGAAGTGTCTGTAGAGACTTCTGCCGCCAATGCATTCCAATCTTCGCCGTTATTTAACCGCTCGATAACTTTTTTGGCTTCATCTTCCGTGGAAACTAAGATATGTCTGGCCCAAACCATCTCCGCTTCGGGCTCAATATCTTTTGCGAGCATATCTCTTACTTTTTGTTCGAGAAGCTGATAGTAAACCTGCTTTCGGAAAAATTCCTTGGAATAATAGGGGTTATTTTCAAACTGCCTATTGAAATTATTTTGGAACATCTCTTCCGTATACGTGGTTGGGGTTAAGCTCGGGGTCGGACTCAAAACGGGAGTCGGGCTTTCACTGCTGACCTCTGTCTGAGTTGCAGTAGGGCTTAAAGTCGGAGTATCCGTTACAACCGGTGTATTCGCTTCGGGACCGCTTTCTTTCAAGGAGGTAAGGTCGGTTATTTCAGTTGTCGGAGTCGGGGTTTCCGTGTAATTTAATAGCTTCAGTTGCTCTTCGGATACGGTCGGTGTATTCGCAAAGGGTGTTTCGGAAGGTCTTGGAGTGGGAGTTCCGTTGGGATAATAACCCCACATGGATTGAATCTCATTGTCTACTTCGGCATCACTTACGGTAATTCCGGCTGCTTTTGCCCCATATTCCAAGATTAATTGATTAACCATCGTATTGTAAACTTGTTGGCCGAGAATACCTGCATATGGTTCGGATAGCTGTGTCTCATATTGAGACTTTGTCTCTTCATCCATTTGCATCCCAAAGGATTGGTAAAGTTGAGCCATGTAATTATAATTGCTGATCAAATTCACTCTTTGATAACGGACAGCTTCTTGAAATTCCTTTACGGTTATTTTTTTGTCTTGAACTTTTGCGATCGTCTTATTCGGCAGATATTGATATTCATAAAATGCACCGAAAACCAATACCAAAATGACAATGGCAAAGACGGTAATTCCGCCTATTTTTAACCATTTCATTTGCTTCATTTCTTTTTCGTGTCGCGATTTTCTTTCTTTGTTCAAGAGCAAAGGATGCGTATTTTCTTTTTTTTCTTCTTGATTCGGCATAATTTATTAACTCCTTAGCAAAATAGGGCACAGAGAACTTCCCTATGCCCTATTCTTTCTTTGGCGGATGAATCCTTAACGAACAACGTCTTGGTAAGGTTCGGAAGTGTAAGGCAGCAACGCTATATAACGCGCTCTCTTTACCGCGGCAGCGATTTGTCGTTGATGCTTTGCACAGGTTCCTGTTTGACGGCGGGGACGAATTTTACCTTCTTCGGTAATATAGCGCCGCAGCAGATCTGCATTTTTATAATCTATTTTGGTATTTTTTTCTGAGCAAAACTGACAGAATTTTGGTCTGGCAATAAACCTTCGATTTCCTCTGTGATCCATTTGCTCCGTATTTATTTCTTCACTCATAATTACTCCTGCAACCGGTCGAGATCACCGGTAAAGATAAAAATTTTATTCTTCGACTAATGTGATCATCGATCGAAGAACCGATTCAACAAATCGCAAATTATTTGAAATTTCTTTCATTGCTGAAGGTTCAATATTCGCGGTTATCAGAACATAATGTCCTTCACGCTGTTTCTGAATACGATAAGCGAGGCGGCGTTTTCCCCAGTCATCCACTTTTTCTATTTCACCGCCGCTGTCTTTTATCCAGCCACTGACTTTTTCGACAATTCCGTTTATGGATTCTTCATCGAGATCAGGATTGGCAATGATTACGATTTCGTATTTTCGCATTGCTAATTCCTCCTTTCCTTGGGATTGTTACCGATATCGATAATCGGTAATGGAAAGATTGCCTTTCGGCAAATCAAACGCCCAAATTGTAACATATTTTTACAAAATAGTGACTGCCTTGCTCGATTTGTGAATCAAAATGATGAGTCAATAAAACGAAATTTAAAAAAATTGTATGAGAATCTTCGGAAGGAAGATTATTACTCCGATCATAACACTTGTAATCGCAGATATTAATACAGCTCCGGCTGCGATGTCTTTGCTTTGTTTTGCAAGAGGATGTTTTTCCAATGTGTATAAATCTACCGCCCGTTCGATTGCCGTATTAATCAATTCCGTCGACCAAACCATTCCGATGACAATGATAATCAGGCACCATTCAGTCAAAGAAATCTTTAGAATAACGCTTAATAAAACAGCTAAAATCGTAAAAAAGAGATGAATTTTAAAATTAATCTCATCAACGAAACCATGAATAATTCCGTTAAATGCATTTCGAAAAGAAACATTCCTATTTCGAATAAACTTAGAACTCAAAATCATCTCCCGGTTTTCTTCCAAGGTGAATGTTAAACTTATTCAGATAATCTGTCTGCTTTTCCCACATAAGATCTTTATTCGCAGGTGTATCATGGTCAAATCCGATTAAATGAAGCAACCCGTGGATCAGTAATAATTCGACTTCATTTTCAAGAGAATGACCGGATATTTCAGCCTGTTCGGAAGCTCTCTCGATACAAATCAGAATATCCCCCAAATAAGGTATGTTCGTCTCGGGATCGATCTCCCCTTCCGATTGAAAGGTTAAAACATCGGTAATTTCGTCAACGCCCCGATATTGTTTATTTAATTTTCTGATTTCGGACGGTTTTACAAATGATAGCGTGCATTGGGCGGGTTGTTCCAGAAAGTCCGATAAAACAGATTCGGCAATTTGATCTAATTTGAATGAATCGATCGTTAAATCAGCCTTTTTTGTTCGATTGTCAATAAACATGATGACTATTTATCCCTTTGAATATTTGCCTCTGCGGATTCAAATTCTGCAGTCTTCCCAATTCTGTTCTCACGGTTATTTTTCACAACGGATGCGGTTTTATTCTTTGATTCCTTTTTTTGTTCGGGGTATTTTACTCTGGGATGATATGAATTGCGCAAAACTCGGACAAAAGACTCGCGAATCTTCTTTAGGTCCCGCAGTGTTAAAGGTGCGTCATCCAGTTGACCGCTTGAACTATAGTAATCGAAAACACTTTTTACGAGTGCTTCTATTTCTTCATCATTCTTGGGCCTGTCTCCGCGAGCCCTTGCTTCACAAGAATCCGCGAGCATAACCAGAGCGGTTTCTTTCGTTTGCGGCTTGGGCCCGGGATAAGTAAAGTCATTTATGTCGATCGCTTCTTCCCCTTCCTGATTTACCGCTTCGGTGTATTGATATCTCGCAACATTTGTCCCGTGATGTTCGCGGACAAAATCTTTAATGACTTCGGGTAATCGATATTTTTCGACCAACATCACTCCGTCATTGACATGTTGGATAATGGATGCCGCGCTTTCTTTCGGTGAAATATCTTCATGTAAGTTGATCGATCCGTTTACCTGATTTTCAATGAAAAAAGACGGATTTAATGCTTTCCCGGCATCATGATACATCGATCCGGCACGTACAAGAAGAGGATCGGCATCAATCTCTTTTGCGGCTTGCTCAGAAAGATTTGCGACCATCAATGAATGTTGATATGTTCCGGGAGCGGTATTTAAGATGTATTGCAGCAACGGGGAATCCGGACGAATCAGCTCTAAAAGTTCGAGCGATGAGGCAACCCCGATAAATTTTGAGAATGAATATTGGAAAATAAGCGTAAAACCGGTGGACAACAAGCCGCTACCTACCGATGCAGCTGCCAGAGTGACAACCCCGATCATATCCATCGGAGACTCGGCAACCTGAAAAGCGATGATAATTGGGATTCCGATCGAGCCGGCAGCTAAACCTGCAAGCAGAAAATCCGTCACTTGTCGTGCTTTTCGAAGGACTAAAATACCGGTTAAAGATGAAATGATATAAAAAGAAGCGTATCCGAGAGCGTTGGGAAAGTCATAAGGCACGAGCAATCCGATAATAATGGACATCACAATTCCGAAGGCTTGTCCGCTTAAACAAGAAATTGTGAGTCCCAAGGTTTGAATCGGAAAAATGAACGGCAGAATTGTTCGATTAGGAATGAGGAATCTGGCGGCAAAAAGAAATGCTAAATAGAGACCCGCAATTAAAATACATTCGCGCAGATTTAATTGGTGATGACGATGATCGATCAGAAAAAAATAGAGAGCAAAGACGGTCAGACCGAGAACAAGCAGCCCCGATGAAAGGATTTTTCGATTATCGTTCTTAGAGTGCACCAGCCCCATTTTATCTAACGCTTCATAGATTAATTCGGTAATTATCTGACCTCTGGATACAACCGTCTGATTTGCGATAAAAGTCCTTTCCCGCGGTTCGACGGCATCCCTTGCTTCCTGTCGTTTTTTCTCGGTTAATTCCGCACTGTAAAGGCTGTTTGGTACCACAAAACGCCGAGTAATACTGTTAATTAAATCGGCGGTTTTAGGATTGATCGAATAACTGATCATTGTCGGGATGTTTTCAATTACCGAATTGACTTGATCATCACGAATGGAATTTTGCATGACCTGCTCTAAAATCCGTTGGCATTCAGATTGTACTAATTTCCATTCGGAGTCATCCAATTCCAGGATCTGCTTAATAGTCGGTTCATCCAGACGAACGAATATCAGTTTCTGGATATCCTCGATTTTTTGAGCTTCGGTAGCGTATTGATCGCTGCGGATTGCAGATATGAATTGTAGCGATAAACGAAGATATTGAACCTGATTCCTAGAAATCGTCGGGTCGGCAGGAAGATAGATTTTATCCACCATATTTTGAGCATCATTTCTCGCTTGTTCGGTGAGAATTTGGCTCTCAAAAGTAATGGTCCGCGGTGCGACTATATCCTGATTGACGACATCCCCGACACTCAGACTGTAACTTGTTTTTCTGACAGAAATCTGAAAAGTGAGGAGCGCGAAGGTGATTAAAACGGTAATACAAAAGATCACTCCTCTTAAGTAGGCTGTGTCTTTTGAAAACCTGCTTTCTGCTCCTCCGTTTTCCGTCATAGGTTTGCTAAATAATCCTTTACTGCCTTACTGACTTTCTCATTAGAACATAACCCTTTCACTTTTGGCAACAAGGTTTTCATAACTTTTCCCATATCCGAAGTTCCCGTGGCCTGAACTTCTTGAACAGTTTCACTTATAAGCCGAGAAAGTTCTTCATCATTCAGCTGTTTGGGTAGGAATTCTTCCAGTAAGCTGATTTCGGCTTTTTTTTCATTAACAGTTTCATCCCGTCCCGCTTTCATTGCATCTTCGATCATTTCGTTGCGAATTTTTATTTCTTTCTGAATAATCGCTTGGACACTCTCTTCATCCAGTTCTTTGTTCTTTGTTTTTTCCTCAAATCTGATTGATGAAAGTGCCATTCGATACACTCTTTTTTTATCTTCATTCTGCTCGCGCATGGCATCTTTCAACTTATTTTCAAGATCATTTTTGATTCCCATTTTTATCCTCCCGATTCTACGGTTACCTGATCATAAAATTCTTCGATTGTTTTTTCTCCGAAGCCGTTAATATTTAATAAATCCGAAACGCTCGAGAAAGGTTGAATATTTGTTCGATATTCGATGATATCTTTTGCTTTTTTTTCTCCGATTCCGGGAAGCAGCATTAATTCATCCAAACTTGCGGTATTGAGATTAATTCTTTTTTGATGATTGATTGTTGCGATAGATGTTGTTGTCGCTTGAACGAGGCTGATCGTCGGAATGATGATCCGGTCGGTATCATATATTTTTTCGGTCAGATTACTGTTTTGCGCATCGGCATTTTCCGTAAGTCCGCCCGCAAGATTTACGGCATCGATAACCCGTATAATTGATTCCGATGAGTAAATCCCCGGATTTCTAACCGCACCTAAAACTTCAAATTGAATCGTGCCGGGAGTCGATTCCGCCTGTAACAAAATCGGCTTTCCTTTTTGTTGATCCGCAAATAAAATAATCAGTGCGCTAAAAAGGAAACCGATCAAAATTCCTGAGACGAGAATTTGCCATTTGTTCACATAACTACCCGTTCAATATTAAGGGATTGTCTTTTCCGACCCTATTGTTGCATATTCCGCCGTCTTAATAGGCGTGTTTACCTCAACCGGCATGGTTCCGTTTTCATAAGCCAACATTGTCAAGAAAGAACTGATCGCACATTCAAGCATCGAATCGTCAGGTTTTGAACCATTAAATTCGGATAAATCAGGATTTTAACAAGCGGATTATTTAAATGTCTTGCACTCCAGCGAATATATTCATAAGCAATTCCGCTGATTACCGGAATCAACAACACTCGACTGATTAAGCGGCTTGTCAATGTCTTGGTAAACGGTCCGATTACTATAAACAGAATGATGGAAATCAACACTACCGTGACCATAAAAGCGGTTCCGCAGCGCGGGTGCAATCTGGATTGAGTCCTCACATTTTCAAGTGTCACATCAAGGCCGTTATCAAAGCAGTTGATTGTTTTATGCTCGGCACCATGATATCTGAACACTCGTTTAATTTCTTCCATCCGAGAAACTATCACCATATATCCCAATACAATGGCAAGGCGCAAAAAACCTTCAATAATATTTGCGCCCAGTTGCGTGAGATTGGTCATTGATTCAATCCAATGGGCAATCCATACCGGAGCAAGGAAGAATAAAAGAACAGCAATCACGATGGAAATAATCATGGTTATGACCATTTCAGGTCCTTCAATCTTCTCATCTTCGCCGGTTTGTATGTTGGCTGATATTGTGAGGAACCGTAAGCCCAAACCCAGAGAATCCCATAAACTGATAAGCCCTCTCAGTCCCGGGATATTTCGAATCCTGCTTTTATAGATTCCTCCCAACTCTTCATGCACAACTTCGATATGTCCATCGGGAGCACGCATCGAAGCTACTACATGGTTGGCTCCTCTCATCAAGACACCTTCGATAAGCGCTTGCCCTCCATAAGACGGTAACCTTTGTTCTGTCATTTTTTTCTCCATATCAGTATGGATTATATACTAAAATGTCGGAAATATTTATTATTTGACGTTTAATTTGCATAAGAAAGTCAATACGCCCGATTATTTATTTGTCAGATATTATCGGAATAAGTTGATTATATTTATTTCGATGCAAAACAGTAACCGCTGAACAATAATTGAAAATTTGTACGGAAGAATCCACTCGCGCATCAGGGTAAATAAAATATATTTATCGGAACATATTAAGCTATGGAAGATGATTTTCGAGAATTCGATCCGGAGAAAAATCTTTCAATTTTATGGAATCGGGATCTATTCCCTGAATAGCAGCTTTTGGGATACATCCCACTAATTCCGAGTGATCTATTGTGATTCCTTTTTGATAGGCTGATTTTTCTACCGCTTCGTAAACTGTGTCTATGGGGGTAATGCGGTAATCGGTCAGATTCATTGAAACTTGAGCCAGATTGTTGACGAGCATTCCTAATGCTTGAACCTTTGGTAATCCGCCGGATGATTCTCGAATTTCTCGAGCAATCTTTTTTGCCATTCCGACATCCGAAGTGCTTAAATAAATGTTGAAAGCAATCAAGAAAAAACGAGCGCCTACCGCACAGGCTCCCGCGGGCCCGAGATAAGCGGGTCCGAAATCCGGTTGATAATCCGGTGTCGTACCGACCAATTCCCGTAATTTTTCGAAACCTCCTTGCCGTAAGTTTGAAAGTTTTCGGTGAAAAGGGATTATCGCAGCCTCACCATAAAGAAAGACCGGTATCTGCAGTTCCTCACCGATTCTCTTTCCTGTGGAACGAGCAAGAGATACGGCATCTTCCATTGAAGCATTCCTGAGCGGAATAAAAGGAACGACATCTGCCGCACCGATCCTCGGATGAGTTCCCTGATGTTTATTTAAATCGATCAGCTCAACGGCTTTTTTTACACTTTGAAATGCCGATTCCCGAAGCGCATCCTCTTCACCGATTATTGTAAAAACCGAACGGTTGTGATCTTTATCCGAATGGATATTGATTAATTCGGATCCGTTTATTGACTTGACTGCATCACGGATGGCTTGAATCGTTTCCTGATTTCTACCTTCCGAAAAATTGGGGACACATTCAAATATTTTTTGCATATGTATTTCGTTCCATTAAAAATATCTATTTTATTTGAATTCAGTATAACTTAATTGCGTTTTTGAACTATATATTAAATAAGGAGATCTCAGAATCTCTTCATGGATTTGAACGAATGATTTTATGAAATTCCGACCGGTATGTTTATAAAATATATATCATATTGATACTAATAGTATTGCGTTGCATTTTATTGTTATTTATGTTATAAAAATAAGGAAATTTTTAATTTTGTTTTAATCGTGATTTAGACCTTGTTGTTCATTCGGCTGATTGCTTGCTTGAACATGGAAATTTTTATCCGATTGCCGTATTATCGGATAACAAATTTTTTGAGGTCGCAAATTTCGCAAGAATAAAAAATTGATTATATGGAACGAAATTTGATGAGTTCATTTTACGACTCAACGGTTGTCGTTCAATTCTATTTTTGAAAATAAAGTTGGGAAGAATGAAATTTTTTAGAGTATTAAAAGACGTTTTTATATCATCATTACCTTTAGCTGCGATTATTATTATTGTCTGTGTCTTTATTTCTCCTCTTGATAATCAATCTGATTATATTAAATTACTTGTCGGTTACATCTCTGTTGTTTTCGGACAGGTCTTTTTTCTGGTCGGAATCGACATCAGCATTCTTCCGATCGGCAAATTAGTCGGTCAGTCACTGATTAAGCTGAAAAAAGCATCTTATATCATTTTTTTCGGATTTTTATTCGGTCTCCTTACGACCGTTGCGGAACCGGCGTTATCGGTTTTAGCCAGACAAGCACACATGATATTTGACGTGGTACATGAAACTACTTTTTTATGGATCATGGGATCAGGAATCGGCATTTTTGTCGGTTTTGCTTTATTTCGAATTCTCAATGATCTTGATATTAAAGTTGTTTTTGCGATTCTATATCTGTTTATTTTTAGCATGGCGATTTTTGTCCCGGACGAATTTGTCGGTTTGGCATTTGACGGAAGCGGAGCGACTACGGGTGATGTTTCCGTCCCGTTCATTTTATCTCTCGGTATGGGCGTGTCAGCGACTATGTCCAAACGCAAGACGAATGATGACATTTTCGGAATTATCGGTTTGGCATCCGTAGGGCCGATCCTGACGCTGTTCTTATATGGTATTTTTATAAAAATGAAATTTGGCGGCAATATTCCGGTATCCGGAATTTATAATCCGGGGGCTGCGGAAGGGTACAAACAAATTATCATATCGAATCTCGGAAGTGTCGCTTTAGCGCTTTTTCCGATTATTGTTATTTTTCTTCCGTTTCAATTTTTTTGGATCAAACTTCCGAAGAGTGAATTAATCAAAATGTTACTCGGAACGATTCCGGTTTATATCGGACTTTTAATTTTTCTTTCGGGAATTGATTTCGGTTTTGCCTTTGCGGGAAAATATATCGGTGAAGTATTCTTGGATCCGAATCGTCCCGAATGGTTTCGTTTGATTTTACTGGCGGTCGGGTTTATTCTGGGAGTATCCATAACACTCTCGGAGCCGGCTGTTACTGTTTTAGGTGAACAACTTGAAGAAATAACCAACGGCCATATTAAAAAGAATACAATTCGGATGACATTGGCAATCGGAATCGGTTTTGCATCGGTTATTTCAATTTTGAAGATTCTGATGCAAGCGGATATATTATGGTTTTTAGCTCCTCTTTATCTTATAGCTTTGATATTGATGAAATTTACTTCGCCTTTATTTGTGGGACTGGCTTTTGATTCCGGCGGAGTTTCGGGCGGTGCATTGACTTCGGCATTTCTAACTCCTCTTACTTTGGGTGTAGCTCAAGCTGTCGCAAACGCAGAAGGATTGGGAGCTCAGTCGGTTTTGATAAACGGTTTTGGGATAATCGCTTTTATTTCGGTGACACCTCTTATCACGGTTCAGATTCTTGGTATCATTTATAACCTGCGCTTGAAAAAGGCACAGAAAATTACGGCGGAAGAAGAACTGGAAAGCCTTGATGATCTTATATATCAAAAAGAAAGTTTATAAATTGAGTTGACAAAAACAAAATAAAGGGTTTAATCAAATAGCCTGAAGAAGTTTTAAAGGAATTGAGAATGGATAATAAGATGTCAGGGAAAATATTATTGCTGACTGTGATTGCGGGGAGAAAACAAAAAGACTCCTTGTTGACAGCTCTATTAGAAACCGGTGTACAGTCGACAAATATATTGTACGGAAAAGGTTCTGTATCTGAAAGTACCATAAAAAACATATTCGGTTTTATTCCGGAAGAAAATAAAGTAATTATTATATGTTTGGTTTCCGATAAAAAAGCTGAATCGGTTCTGAATCTTCTCATTGAGAAATTTCATTTTAATTTACCTAACACAGGGATTGGTTTCACAATTCCGATTGAAAAAATAT
>JALHEL010000500.1 GCA_022837205.1 Leptolinea sp. | reverse complement strand
CTATAACTACCAGGAAGGGATGAAAGACGTCATTCCGCCGTTGGATGAGGGCGAAATCTATAAGATTTTCCGTGAAGTTGCAAAAACCGGACAACTGGTCGGAATTCATGCGGAAAACTTCTACCTGATCAAGATGTTATCGGAGGAAGTCAAAGCCTCCGGCGACAGGAGCTATGCGGCTGTACTGCGCTCGCGCCCGCCGGTATCGGAAATGACGGTTATCGAAACCGGCATTCTTTTCGCCGAAGCATTGGGAACCCATCTGCATATCTTGCATCTAGCAAGCGGCGATGCTGTTCGATTGATACGGGATGCGCAAAAGCAAGGCATCAATGTTACGGCAGAAACCTGCCCGCATTATCTGGCGTTAACCGACAAGGACTTTGACCGTGTGGGCGCTCTGCTCAAGGGATATCCGCCGATCCGGACGCAGCATGATCAGGATCTGCTGTGGGAAGGATTGAATGACGGAACTCTTTCTTTTGTCTGCTCGGACCATGCTCCTCATTCCTATGAAGAGAAGATGAAGGACTACTGGGATGCTCCGGCCGGGATGACCAATATCGAAATCATGGGACCTGTGATGATCAATGCCGTCAATCAGGGAAAGTTGACGATCAATCAGCTGGCCGCCGTGATGTCCGAAAATCAGGCCAAGATGTTCAACCTTTATCCGCAAAAAGGTTCGCTCGAGGTGGGTACCGATGCCGATATCGTGGTCGTCGACATGGATGCCGAATATATTATGGATCAGGAAAAACTTCATTCCCGAACGAAACTGACTCCCTTCAACGGATTAAAGATGAAAGGGAAAGTGGATGCCACCTTCCTGCGCGGAAAGAAAATTGTTGAACATGGCGAAATGATCGCCGAGCCCGGCGGGAAATTTATCCGCCCGAACAAAAAATAATCCGGAAGGGAACGGCAGGAAAAGAAACAGATCCGGCCTTCCCCCCTAATGCAACATTTGAGACGAAAAGAGTATGCAGCCGGAATCCGAAAAGCTGCACACTCTTTTTAAGGAGCGGCGATGATTTGGGATCATATCATTCAAAACGGCACCGTTGTTACTCCGGACACATGTTATCCGGCAAACATTTATGTGAAAGACGGGAAAATTGCCGCCGTCACGCAAGAAGAGCTTCCGGGGACAGCGGTTGAGACCAGTGATGCGACGGGGAAATATGTTCTTCCCGGTTTCATCGATGAACATGTCCATTCGCGGGACGGCAGGTTGGGGCCTCATTATAAAGAGGATTTTTTCCATTCGTCCATGGCGGGTGCGATCGGTGGCGTAACCACTATTTTCGAGATGCCGAACTGTAATCCGGCTGTGTATTGTGTGGAAAATCT
>JALHEL010000499.1 GCA_022837205.1 Leptolinea sp. | reverse complement strand
AGCCATGTCAAGCGAAGAATATGGACTGATCGCTTCGGTTTTCTTGAATCGTTATCGATTGGGAATGCCTTTTCAAAGTGACCCTACCGTTCAATATGCTATCGGTTGGGATGAAACTGAGAAAACCTGGTGGAAAAATCCATTAGCAAGCTCTGATTTATTGATTCAATCGCCCTATAATACTTACATTTATAATGGATTTCCTCCCACACCGATCTGTAATTTTAATTTTGAAGTATTGGAAGCGGTGGCAAATGCGCCCGAAACCGATTATTATTATTTTAGGATGCGCTGTGACGGATCACCATTTCATAATTTTGCGGAAACCTATGCAGAACATGTTGCCAATGCCTGCACAAAAGAAGAGACCGCTACACCGTTCGAGATCAACCAATGACTGAAAAATCCTATTCCGGAAACCTGTTCTTTCTATTATTGGCATGCATATTAATACTCGGTGCATTCATTTTTATTAAGACTACGCCTTCCGGTATCGGGTTAGTCAGTGATTCCGTCAATTATATTAACGGTGCTCGATCGATCGCCGAAGGAAAAGGATATTATCGTGAGAGCGGCGGGGGGACCATTAAACCGATTACTAATTTTCCCCCCTTATATTCCATTTTGCTTTCCGTACCGATCCTGTTCGGTGCCGGCGGAATTCAAGCCGCCTGGGCATTCAGCCTGATTTTCTACTTATTAAATATAACGATGATCGCAATATTGGTACGGGCTGTGACCAAAAACGGATGGCTGGGACTCGCCGGATCTCTTCTATTTTGTGCCTCCAAGCCATTCCTGTATTTTCAAGTGTTTGCGATGTCGGAGCCGCTGTTTTTCTTCTGTACATTAATGGCTTTTTATCTGCTATGGCTCGGTTTTCAGACCGATTCATGGGTCCGGTGGTTGTTATGTGGGGTTTTTTGCGGAGCCGCTTTTCTGACCCGTTATGTTGGAGTAGTGTCTTTGGCGGTGACGGTTGGAATTCTGCTCTTTCTTCCCCCCGCACGCGTTCGGCGAATGAAAGCGATCGGATGGGTTCTACTCGGATCGGTTCCTTTGATGATGAGCTGGCTGATTCGGAATCTGATTGTCTCGGGGAATGTTACCAATCGGGAGGCTTATTTCCATCCGCTTTCCGGAGAAGAGATTCATGCCGGGATCATGATTTTTTGGCGATGGATATATCCGGAGCGATACCAGAATGTCACGACGCCTGTTTCATGGATGCGTTTGGGAATAATTCTAATTAGTATTGTCGGTGTTCTTTTCTTGCTGGGAACGTTCCTGTTATCGATTCGAAAAAAAGAAATATCCACTGAAGTTCGAATGATTTGGGCTTTTGTTCTTTATC
>JALHEL010000498.1 GCA_022837205.1 Leptolinea sp. | reverse complement strand
GCCTTTGCGCGCCACAACTCCCAGACAAGCTTCCGTGGGATCACCTAAAACAGTATATTGCGGATTGTTTTCATTTGGTTCAATTAATCGGGCGTTGCTGCACAGACCGGCCGCGGTCAGCAAAAGGCGAAGATCTTCGTCTTCATCCGCGGTAACGGCTTTGCCGCGGTACCGAATCTCTCCCTCCGGTGCATAACCGGTACCGCTTACTTCCAGCTCGCGGTCAAAAAGGTATAGATTACTGACAGTCATTTCGTTTTGGGTCAGTGTCCCCGTCTTATCGGAGCAAATCACCGAGGTACAACCCAGCGTTTCGACAGCCGAAAGCTTTTTAACCAACGCATGTTCTTTTGCCATTCGTTGAACAGCCATAGCCAGAGAAAGGGTGACCGTCGGTAACAATCCTTCCGGGATAAATGCGACCACCATTCCGAGGGAAAAAATAAATGATTTGGCGATCGGATCTCTGACGAAGAAAACAGCTAAAACGAAAAACAATACGCCGAACCCCAAGGCAATGGCTGAAATTTGTTGCGTCAGTTTGTCCAACTCTTTTTGCAGCGGACTTTTTTCTTCCTTCATGGACTGGGTTAACTTGGCGATGTTTCCGAACATCGTATTCATACCGGTACTGATCACAACGGCTTTTCCGTTTCCGGAAGAGACGCTTGTTCCGGCGAAAATCAGGTTCGGTATTTCCGAACGGGTCACATCGTCCCGATAAACTGGATCCGAAACCTTGCGCACCGGATTGGATTCTCCGGTCAAGGTGGATTGATTGACCTGCAGATCGGTGGCTTCCAACAATCTGGCATCGGCGGATATTTTATCGCCTTCGGTGACCAAAATAATGTCTCCGACGACCAAATCTTCGGCCAATATTTGTTGCTCGGTACCATCCCGGATGACACGAGAGTAAGACGGCAACATTTTTTTGAGTGCTTCGGTTGCTTTTCCGGCTTGATATTCCTGCCAAAAACTGAACACGCCGTTGATCAGATTGACGCACCAAATGGCGATGCCCAGCTCAGGCATCCGGGCCAATATAGCGATAAATCCGCTGACCCATAAAAGTATTGCCATGACGCTGACGAAGTTCGAAAGAAAGACCAAAAGAATTGATTTTTCTTTGGCTTCTTTAATGATATTTTTTCCGTCCCGATCTTGTCGTTCTTTAATCTGTTGCGAACTCAGCCCGGCCGGTGAACTTTCCAGCATCGCCAGCACTTCTTCATTCGTATAGTGATAAATTCTTTCAATATCGGGAGTAGCGGTTTTAGAACTCGCCGGGTTCTTAGAATTCGTTTGTAAGGTGTTCAAAAATTTATTCCTTTAATTACGGGAACAACAATTCC
>JALHEL010000076.1 GCA_022837205.1 Leptolinea sp. | reverse complement strand
GATTCCACCCGCTGAGGATTTATCGAATCCGGTTGAAATTTCGCGGGAAACAGCAGAAATGCATGAGAAACGTTTAGAGCATTGCAACCGGGTTCGGTTGCAAACCGAAATGAGCTTTGCAGAAAATCCGGTGCTGAAAAATCTCAAACTCGATTCGGATTGGGACAAATCTTTGGTGAAGCAATACCTTACGGATGCCAAAGGAAATTTCGACGAGATAATTGACTTTTTACAGTGCGACTCCTTCACGACAGCGGATAAAGCGGCAATTCTGAATACTTTGCGTGAAAAGGACTTTGTCGATATCACTTCAGAAACACTGAAAGAATATTTGGAAGCTTCTCTTCCTTATAAGGGCTTATTTCCGGAAGATGTCTATATTCATTCCGTTTTGGCACCTCGGATTGAAAATGAAATGATTTTACCGCAGCGGAAACAATTGAAAGTATTTTTTGACCGATTTTCGGAACCGATTCGTTCAGCTTCCCAGCTATGGGATTATTTACGAAAGGCTGTCATTCTTCAGGATGAGTATGGATATGATTCTTTGGTTTGTGACGCAAAAAATATCCTTTCTACCGGAATTTGTGATTCCCATTCATTGGATATCTTATTTGTCAGTGCCGCAAGGAGTTTGGGAATTCCCGCGCGAATAAACAGCTCCACCGGCCGGAAAGAATTTTACGACGGCGAAAAATATTGCGGAATCGGTGAAGATTCAAAACCGGTCGATCGAAACAATTCCCGACTGATTATCCGAAACCAAAGCGGGAAGGATTTGAATTACTTCAGCCAAATCTCGATCGGAAAATTTTCCGCGGGGGTGTATCACAGCCTGGTTTATTGGAATCAAACAATCGGAGAGATATGGGAGTTACCGGTCGAAGCCGGTGAGTATCGTGTAATTACAACTGTACGCCAAATCGACGGCAGCGTGAAATGCAAGGTGTATTTTATATCGGTACCGGAAAATCAGAGTGTTGTTCTACCGGTTGATTTGGCGAAAGAGGACATTCTCGGCAAGCTGAAATATGCCAAAATCGAAAATGTCCCATTAATGAGTGAATCAGGTGAGAATACCGATCTGTATTCCGAATTGCGAGAGGATTATACCATTCTTGCCTTTGCCGACCCCGGCAAAGAACCCACCGAACATCTGTTTAATGAGTGGATCCGTTTGGCGGAAAAGTATCGTTCGCCCGATTTAGGGGTCATGATTGTTTTGGATGATCGCCGGGGACTCCAAAATCCGACGCTGCAAAAAGTGTTGCAAGCCATCCCCGGAACCAGAGTTTTGATTATGGATAATCCCCGTTATCTGAAAGAGTTCCATCTGTTGATGGGAGTGGGAGATGAAAGAAAACCGTTCGTTTTGGTGATCAATAATCATAGGGAGGGATTATATGCCTTCAGTAACTATAACGTCGGAACAGGACAAACCCTGCTGAATATCATCAGCGAAGATTCGTCGGGGCGGAAATCAGAGAAGAAACCATCGGGAAATATAAAATGATTTTTCAAACGGAAAATAAAATGCCATCCGCATTTTAAATATATTAAGGAGAAAAAATGAAGAAACTATCGTTATTTATTTTGATCATCAGCATCGTTCTGATCGGATTGACGGGCTGCTCCGGTTCAAAAGAAAGTACAACAACCGCACCGGCAACCGTTTCAACCGAATCGGTTTCGGAACCGACCGTAGAGGCGACAGCCGAAACTGAAAAAGAAACCGTTGCGACGGAAGAAACTGTGGCGACGGAACCGGTAACTTCCGGTAAACCGGAAACGGCGTCCGGAACAATTACCGTTTATGACACCAATGAAATTCGAACACTGGTCCAATGGGCTGCTTCCGATACTCAATCCTTTACCGTTTTAAACAATGTCTTTGAAGGTTTGTATCGCCTCGGAATCGATCATCAACCCGAACCGGCTTTGGCGACCGGTTATACCGTTTCCGATGACAAGTTGACTTACACTTTTACCTTACGCGACGGGATTCAATGGTCAAACGGAACTCCCATTACCGCCAAAGATTTTGTTTTTGCTTGGTTAAAGCAAATGGGTCCGGATGCCACAAACGGTTATTCGTTTATCATGAATGACTATATTGTCAACGGAACCGAATACAACGAGGGCAAAGTCAAAGCGGAAGAGGTTGGCGTCAAGGCAATCGATGATAAGACGTTGGAAGTTAACTTGAAAACCCCGACTCCCTATTTTATTCGGTTGACGACATTGAGCATGTATTTCCCGTTGAATGAGGAATTCGTCACTTCCCAGGGAGATCAATACGGTGTAAAAGCCGAAAATATGATTTATTCCGGTCCTTATGTGATCACCAGCTATGATCCCGTCGTCGGTACGACTCTGGAAAAGAATGAAAAATATTGGGATGCGGCGAATGTGGCGGTCAAGAATGTGAATATCAAAATTATCAAAGACCAATCGGCCGCATTAAATGCATATAAAGCCGGAGAATTATCCAAAGTCTTATTGTCCTCGACAGATGTGGCGGTTTATAAAAATGATCCGGAATTTCATTCCCAAAGCGAGTTCCGGACTACCTACCTGCAATTCAACACGACTGCCAAGGGACTGGACAATGTCAACATTCGTAAAGCTTTAGGTTATTCGATCGATCGTTCGATCCTTGCCGATACCATTCTTGCCGACGGTTCCGCTGCGGCAGAAGGACTTGTTTCCTTCGGCGTTGCCGGTGACGGAACATCGACTTTCCGCGAATTAAACGGAAACCTCTCTCCGTTCGATCCCGAAAAAGCGAAAGAATATTGGGCGAAGGGTGTTGAAGAATTAGGCGAAGCGCCGCAGCTCACTTTACTCATTGCCGATGATTCGGTGACAAAGACGGTTGCCACGTTCGTTCAAAGCCAGTTTAAGGATAATTTGGGGATTGATGTCGCAATCGATTCAAAAACCAGTAAGGCCCGCAATGAACTGATGGATAACAATAACTATCAATTTGCTATTACCGCTTGGGGCGCCGATTATGATGACGCAATGACCTATCTGGACTTATGGACAAACGGAACTCCTTATCGCGGCAATTACTCAAACGAAACCTATAACAAGCTAATTGCGGATGCGAAAAAAGAAACAGATGAAGCGAAACGGCTGACCATGATGCTCGATGCCGAAAAGATTTTATTGGACACCGATGCCGTAATTTCGCCTCTTTATTATCGCGGATTTGCTTACCTGCAGAAGAGTAATATCGAGAATTTGGTAACCCACCCGTTTGGAAATCCGATTGAGTTTAAATACGCCAGAATTAAATAGTCTTTTCGTTTTTTGATCGAAAAGAAAAATAGAGATAACCGGCAGCCGGTGAGAATTTTTACCGGCTGTCGGGGATCGGTTTTTGACAAAAGCAGTAAAGTAAATTTCTGGCGGTTCAAATTTCGAAGAAAAACAATGATCTTGATATTTATCTCAAAGAATCACGAAACCATCAAAACCATGAAGAGCCCTTTGTTCAAACAAGGAAGAAAGGAGTGATATGGGGAAGTATATTTTAAAAAGAATTCTTTATCTGTTCATTACATTGCTCATTATTATTACCGCGACTTTCTTTCTGATGAAACGCTTGCCCGGAACGCCGTTTGATTCGGAACGATTTTCACAAATGCCGCCACAACAACAAAAACAGTTGCTTGAAAAATACGGATTGGATCAACCCGTTTCTGTCCAATATTTAAAGTATCTGAATAATCTGATTCACGGCGATTTGGGAGTTTCGTTCTTCTATACCGGAAGAACCGTTAAAGACGTGATCTTCGGCAGGATTTGGCCTTCGGTTTTAATCGGATTACAAGCTGTTTTACTTGGGCTTGCCGTCGGATTAACGCTGGGGATTATCGCCGCTTGGAAACATAACAGCGGCATCGATTATTTCACTATGGTTCTGGCTGTTCTGGGTGTTTCGGTTCCGAATTTTGTTGTTGCCGCGTTGCTTCAATATTATGTCGGTTTGAAATGGGGTATCTTACCGGTTGCCTTTTGGGGGACATGGGCACATTCCGTTTTGCCATCGATTGCGCTCTCCTTTGGCGCAACGGCTATGTTCGCCCGTTTTATCCGAACCGAGATGTTGGATGTTTTAGAACAGGATTACATTATCACCGCCCGCGCCAAGGGATTGAATCAATTTCAGGTGTTGATGGCCCATGCAGTCCGAAATTCGATTATTCCGGTAGTAACGATTCTGGGCCCGATCGTGGTCAATCTTTTGACCGGATCCTTGGCGGTGGAGAGCATTTTTTCGGTCCCCGGCATCGGCAGTCTGTTCGTCGAAAGTATTAAAAGCAATGATTATGCAACAATTATGGGATTAACGATTTTTTACAGTGCATTTTATATTTTGGTGGTTATGATCGTGGATATTCTCTACTCCGTCATCGATCCCAGAATACGTATTCAGGGAAATAAGGACGAATAAGCCATGGAAAATTATTGGGATTTACCACTTGAGTTATTCGAAAAAGCGGAAGTCAATCTGGATGAAAAAGAACATATCGCAAAGCCCAGTTTGACGGCTTTTCAGGATGGCTGGATTCGTTTAAAAAAGAATAAAGCCGCCGTTGTGAGCCTTTTTATTTTGATTCTTATTTTTCTTTTTGCGGTTTTCGGACCGATTTTCAGCAGCTACGATTACGCTAAAACGGATTATCATCACACGTTTCAGCTTCCGTCCCGGGAACACATTTTCGGCACGGATCAATTCGGACGTGATCAATTTGCCCGGATCTGGTATGGTACAAGAATCTCATTATTAATCGCCTTTGCCGCCGCCTGTTTGGATATATTTGTCGGAGTGACCTACGGAGCGGTTTCCGCATTGGCGGGAGGTAAAGTGGATGCGGTGATGCAGCGGATCATAGAAATTTTGGTGGGAATCCCCAGTCTGATCATCATCATTCTGTTAATGATGGTGATGCCGGCCGGTATCGGAACGATTATTATCGCAATGTCCATCACCGGCTGGGTCAATATGGCTCGATTGGTACGGGCTCAGATCCTTAAATTAAAAAGTCAGGAATTCGTTTTGGCAGCGAGAATTTTGGGTACAAATTCACGAAAAATCATTCTGAAACATCTGATTCCGAATACGATGGGTGTGATTGTCATCAACACGATGTTTACGATCCCGAGCGCGATTTTTACCGAAGCATTTCTCAGCTTTATCGGGATCGGGCTCAGTGAGCCTCGCGCATCTTTGGGGGTTCTGATTAATAACGGTTATCAGGTCCTTCATAATTTTCCCCATCTTTTGATCTATCCGGCGATCGTCATCGTTTTGATTATGGTCTGTTTCAGTATTTTGGGAGACGGCCTCCGCGATGCGCTTGATCCGCGGATGCGGAAATAGGAGGCTGAATGGGAAAAATATTACAGGTGGAGAATCTCCATGTCGAAATCAAAACGGAATTGGGCAGAATTCAAGCGGTTCGCGGTGTCAGTTTTGACCTGGATAAAAAGGAAACCGTTGCCATCGTCGGTGAATCCGGCAGCGGTAAGACGATTACGGTAAAAAGCGTTATGCAACTGCTGCCTTCAACCGGTTCGATTACCGAAGGATCGGTTCGATTGGAGGGGAAAGAGCTTACAACGCTCAGCGAAAAAGAGATGCTGAAAATACGCGGCTCGGATATATCCATGATCTTTCAGGATCCGATGACCAGTTTGAATCCGACCATGACGGTCGGGAACCAAATCGTCGAAGTATTGAAAAACCATCGAAAAGATTTAAGTCGGGATGAGATGAAACGACGCGCTATTGAGATCATTGATTTGGTGGGAATTTCCAATCCCGAGACCCGTTTCAAGCAATATCCCCATCAATTATCCGGAGGTATGCGGCAACGGATCATTATCGCAATTGCTTTGGCTTGTGATCCCAAGGTATTAATTGCCGATGAGCCGACGACCGCTTTGGATGTGACCATCCAGGCACAAATCCTTGATTTAATGAAAGAACTGCAGGAAAAGATTAATACTTCTATCATTATTATTACTCATAATTTGGGCGTGGTTGCCAATATCGCCGATCGCGTTTATGTGATGTACGGAGGCAAGATTGTGGAAAACGGCAGCGTGGAAGATATTTTCTATCATCCGCAACATCCGTATACCAAAGGATTGTTGGCTGCCGTACCGAAACTTCATGAAAAAACGGACAAGTTATTTACGATTTTGGGAACCCCGCCTGATCTGACAGATCCTCCGAAAGGCTGTCCTTTTGCCGCTCGATGTTCGTATACTTTAAAGGTTTGCCGGCAATATCCACCGGCCTTTACTCCTTTTGAGAACCATCACGAATCCGCTTGCTGGCTGCACGATCCGCGGGCAAAAAGAATGATCAGCGAGGTGCGAAATGCCGGATAAACAGCCTTTGGTTTCGGTTAAAAATTTAAAGAAGTATTTTAATGTAGGAAAGAACCTAACCTTGAAGGCGGTTGACGATGTGACGTTCGATATTTATCCGGGTGAAACACTCGGGTTGGTCGGAGAAAGCGGCTGCGGAAAATCGACTCTCGGACGAACATTGATTCGACTTTATCATGCGACTGACGGAGAAATTTGGTTTGACGGTATGAATTTGACCAAAGATTTAACTTCCCGGGAAAGTTTTCAATTTACACGCCGGGCGCAAATGATCTTTCAAGATCCGTATGCCTCTTTGAATCAACGCATGAAAGTGATGGATATTATTGCTGAGGGGATTGATGCTCATCATCTAGCTGCCGATAAGAAAGAGCGAGAGGAAATGGTAGTGGAGCTGCTTCAAACGGTCGGACTGCAAAGGGAACATGCAAACCGTTATCCGCATGAATTTTCCGGTGGACAGCGACAACGGATCGGCATCGCCCGAGCGCTTGCAGTCAACCCGGATTTTGTCATTGCCGATGAACCGATTTCCGCATTGGATGTCTCGATTCAAGCTCAAATTGTCAACCTCCTTCAGGATTTACAGGAAAAGCGCGGACTGACTTATTTGTTTATCGCCCACGATTTATCTATGATTAAACATATCAGCGATCGGGTCGGTGTGATGTATCTGGGCAGTCTGGTGGAATTAACAACCGCTGATGAATTATTTGCAAATTCTTTGCATCCGTATACACAAGCGTTGTTGTCTGCGATTCCTTTGGCTGATCCGAATTTGGAAAAAAGCCGGAAACGGATTGTGCTGCAGGGAAGTCTGCCCAGCCCCATTAATTTGGGAAGCGGATGCCGATTTGCTTCCCGATGTCCGCAGGTGACGGAAGTATGCAAAGAGGTTTCTCCGGAATTAATTGAGGTGTCACCGGGGCATTTTGTCGCCTGTCATCTTACGGATCGCTGAAAATCGATTTTTAACTGCGAAAAATCCGATCGAAAGGATTCCTTTATGAGTTCATATCCGAAAAACTGGTTTCTTGATGCGAAATATGGATTATTTATCCATTTTGGCTTGTATTCCCTTTTGGGCGGCGAATACAAAGGAAAAGTTACGCCGTTCTTTTCCGAATGGATCATGAATGACTTGAATATTCCGCTGTCTGAATATGAGCAGCTTGCCGCTCAATTTGATCCGTTTGAATTTGATGCCGACAAAATCGCGGAATCCGCCCTTCGTTGGGGAACCCGTTACCTTTGTTTTACCGCGAAACATCATGACGGGTTTGCTTTGTTTG
>JALHEL010000497.1 GCA_022837205.1 Leptolinea sp. | reverse complement strand
CATTACCGGCCCGATGAAAACTTTCGTGATTGGGTGCATCAGGCGGAAGAACGATTTATCAAGGAGATTTGCGAAAGCAACTGAAAAAGCCCCTAGCCGGGCGGCTAAAGGCTTTGAAGAAAGAGCCACAAGCGAGAGTCGAACTCGCGACCGACGCGTTACGAATGCGTTACTCTACCAACTGAGCTATTGTGGCAATGTTTCGGGGGGCAAAATTACAAAAAATAACCGAAACCGGATACAATAATTCCAAGTTTTTACCGTGTAAAGCATATTATCTGTCAAAAGCATTATTATTGCGCATGCGCGTCTAAGTCCAATTCCCAAAACAATTCTTTATCGAAAGCATACAGTGTGTTGTTTTTCATGAACATATTGGGCGATGCCCAGAATTTCATCATCGGTTTTCCCGAAAAATCGCAAACGATAAATTCTTTTTCGTCGTTGGTCAGAAGTGTATAAGTACCGTTATCGATTATTTTTTCAAAAACATCTTTTTTGTCGTACGTAATTAGCGTTTCTAAACTGTCTGTCAGCGAAATTACCCGATTTTCGGATGTCATTATCAGATTCTGTTCGGGATAAGCGGCTGCCATGTCCATAAAAGTAGAATCGCCCTGAAGAACATAAATTTCCGATTCTACAAAAGCGTCCAGTTGCTCACCTTTTTCCAGGGCAATTATCTTTTCTGTCAGCAAACTTCCGTCGGTAAGGGAATAGGTGGCGATTTTGTTTTCGAAAACCAGAAAAAGCATATCGTTAATAACCTGAAAATTCCGGATAAACTCTTTTTTTTCGGGAATCATAGTCAGGTATCGTCGGCTGCCGTCATTTATGTTAAAAGCAGCAAGATACGGGTCGCCAACCATAGAAAAACCACCGTTGTAGAAGGCATAGCCACGATTGATCATATAGACCATCGAATCTTTTAAAAAGATGGATGATTTAGATGTAAATTTTTCGGGCAGAGGTGTACTCCATAGAATCTCTCCCGAATTTCCAATCCGGGAAATCATATCACGTGAAGCGAGAACGATACTGTTTCCCTTATCAATCAGCATATTTGAAACCATCTCCGTAACTTCGTCGGGACTTATCTGATACATAACGGTTCCGGTGAGAACTCCCAACAAAATGCCGGCGGCATTGGCAGCGACCATCTGTCCTATTTTCTTTTGACTGGTAGTAGCTTTATACGACCAGCCATTTCCTGTAGGTAAATCCAATGCCTGAATTCCATTAACGGCGACCAAAAGAACAGAATCGGTCAGCATGTAAGCATCGTCCCAGCCACGCGTTCTGTCAACCGGTTTAGTCCACAGTGTGTTACCGTTGGATAAATCGATTGCCGACAAGTTGTTC
>JALHEL010000496.1 GCA_022837205.1 Leptolinea sp. | reverse complement strand
AAATCGGGACTCTGGGTTACAACCTTCCCTATTACGCTACCCTGACCGGGAATAAAGTTTACCACACCGTCGGGCAATCCGGCTTCGTGGAAGATTTTCATCAAAATATAGTTGGAATATATGGCGGTTGTAGATGGTTTCCAGACTGCGGTATTACCCATCATGGCCGGAGCCAGGTTGAGGTTGGAGGCTATAGAGGTAAAATTGAACGGAGTGAGCGTGAAAACAAAACCTTCGAGGGCCCGGTATTCCATACGGTTAAGAATACCTGTATCCGAGTAAGGCTGATCGGCATAAATCTGTCCGGCATAGAAAGCGCTGAATCGTAAAAAATCGATCAGCTCGCAAGGAGCATCGATCTCGGCCTGCATCGGATTTTTACTTTGGCCCAACATCACCGAGGCATTCACGGCGTACCGGTACTTGGTAGAAATAAGTTCGGCAATGCGCATCATAACGGAAGCTCTCTCCACCCAAGGCAGATCCGACCATTCCTTCTGCGCTTTTACGGCTGCATCGATAGCCATTTGCACCTCTTTAGGACCGGCTTTATGATACGTAGCCAATACATGTTTATGATTATGAGGCATCACCACCTTGCCGGTATCTCCGGTCCGGATCTCTTTACCTCCGATGATAAGGGGAATGTCCCATTGTTCGGATGAAAGCTGACCGAGCATCTGTTTCAGGGCAATTTTTTCGGCTGTGCCGGGTGCATAGCTTTTTACGGGTTCATTGATCGGTTTGGCAAATCTGAAAATAGCATTATCCATTGTAAAAGATTTTTTGAGGTTACATAATGTCGTAAACTTAGCAAAATAATCTGATACACAATGGAGATGGCATCTAAAAAAAATCGTCCGAAGGGAATATTTCTGCATTACCACTCCGGACGATCTTATACTTAATTAAACTCTTTTCTGAGTTGTTCCACCCAATCCTTTATACGTTGATGGGTTTGACTGGACTGATTCTCTATATCAATGGCCAATCCAAGGAATTGTCCGTCTCTCAACGCCCGCGACTGTTCAAAAAGATATCCTTCGCTGGATGTTTTTCCTACCAGCGTAGCTCCGGCAGACACAAGAAAATCTGCCAGAATACCAATCCCATCCACAAAGTTTTCGGGATAATTTACCTGATCTCCCAGTCCGAATACGGCAACTTTCTTTCCCTTCAATACCAGCGAATCAAGTTCGGGTACCAGTTCATCCCAATAGGTAGGCAATTCGCCGTCGAACCAGGTGGCAGCTCCCACAATCAGGTTGTCGTATTGCTCGAACTCCTTTCCGGCGGCACTTTCAACAGATACCACATCGATCTCCGCATCTCCGAATGCCTCTTTAATCTCTTTGGCAACCAA
>JALHEL010000495.1 GCA_022837205.1 Leptolinea sp. | reverse complement strand
TAAACAATTGAATCTCCAATTAGCAAAACCGGGCGATTTCCTGGCATTTGCATCCGTTTTCGGAGAAACCATACATGCTACATCGGCCATGGCAGTGACGGATGCACAGGTTTGCATGATCGATAAGGAAAGTATGCGCAAATTATTGATGAACAATGCGGAATTTGCCATGCGGATTACCTCACGAAATTTTCGCGAGGAACGTCAATTGTTGGCTGTTATTGGTAATATTACATATAAACAGATGCGCGGTAAGCTGGCCTCGGCACTGTTATACCTTAGCAGTGATGATTTCTCGGGACAGGCGGTTTTTCCACACCTGTCGCGGCAGGACATTGCAAATTTTGCTTCCATAGCCACGGAGAGCGCCATCAAGATCCTGAAAGAGTTTGAGCGTGACGGAGCTATTGCGCTCAATGGAAAAGAGATCAATATCCTCAACCGGCCCGGGTTAGAAAAAATAGAACGGTTGGGTTAATCTCTTCCAAACGATCCTCCAATGATATCCAACAACTCGTTGGTAATGGATTGCTGGCGTAATTTATTGTGTTGGAGCGTGAGGTCGTCCAGTAAATCGTCGGCGTTATCGGTGGCGGTTTGCATGGCAATGGTTCGTGCGGCGTGCTCCGAGGATACCGAATCTGTGTGAACAGTATAGAGCTTCAGTTTCAGTGTTTTAGGAATGAGTTGCTCCATGATGGTTTGTGGGTCCGGCTCAACAATGTAATCGAGCTCCGGAATATTCCACTTTTCTTCAGGGGTATTCAGGGTAATAGGCAAAAAGGTCTCTTGCACAAGTTCCTGTGTACTTTTACTTTTGTAGTGGTGAAAAATTAACTCCACCTTATCGAGTTTCTTTTTCAAAAATAACTCCATCATGTCCGAAGCCAGCTGTTGTGTCGCCTCATATGAAGGCTTGTCGGCAATAGCATGAAAATTAGTGGTCGTTTCGAAGCCCATTTTTCGGGCGGCTTCGCGCACTTTGTCGCCAATGGGGTAGATTTGTATATTCTCTTTTCCCAAATAGAGATAATTGTTTACTGTATCTTTCAGTTGAGCAATCACGTTATCGTTGAACCTGCCCGCAAGGCCTGTATTGGATGAAAAAGCGATAATCGCCACCCGTTTTACTGGGCGCCGTTCGACATAAGGAGAGGTAAAATCGTTTTGCGAATTTACAAAGAGCTCCATCAGCTGTTGCAGTTTTTGTTGGTACGGATACAGGTTTTCGGTGATTTTCTGTGTCTTCCGCAACTTGGAAGAAGAAATCATCATCATGGCCGATGTGATCTTTCGTGTAGATCGCACCGACTGTATCCGTGTTTTTATTTCCTTTAACGACGGCATTTTCTACAATTGTTTGATA
>JALHEL010000075.1 GCA_022837205.1 Leptolinea sp. | reverse complement strand
AAGGAATCTGAAAAATTGTCATAAAAAACTAGTGATGTTTTTCACTGACAGGCTTTCTCGGATTCGATATAATCATCTTAACTGGTTATAACAACATAATAACATAATGAGATAACGAGTGAAAGGTTTTCATGGATATCGATAAACTTCCAAAATACTATCTGCTCAAAAAAGAACTGATCGACCGTATCGATCGGGAAGAATTTAAACAAGACGAACCGATCCCCAGCGAGCGCGAATTGATGTCACAATTCGATGTGAGTCGGATTACCGTTCGCCGGGCAATCAATGAGTTGGTAAACGAAGGCTACCTTTATACCATCCAAGGGAAAGGGACCTATATCAAGAACGGTCGATATTCTCAAAATTTGCTCTCGCTGACCAGCTGTACTCAGGACATTATTAAGATGGGAATGAAGCCCAGCCGGCGAATTGTCGCCAGCGGTATCGAGATGGCCGAGAAAAAACGCCAACATCTTCTACATCTTCCGGAAGGTGAGAAGGTCTATTTTCTTGAAAGGGTTTATTTTGCGGATGATGAACCGATCAACCTGACCAAAACTTGGCTGCCGTATCGTTTGGTTCGCGGAATAGAAAAATTCGATTTTTCTGAGGCATCATTGTATGAAGTTTTACAAAATCATTATCACATTGAACTGACAAGCGCCGATCGGAGTATCGAAGCGGTTCTTTCGGATGAGGAAACGGCACGGTTGTTGGGAATTACGCCGGATATTCCGATTCTGTTGTTTACCTGTACTACCTACGGTAAAGTGGATGGGATCGAGCAGCCGGTGGAGACTTTCCGTTGCCATTATCGCAGCGATAAGTTCAAATTTTATATTCATCAGGTATCGGAAAATTGATGTGAATTAGGAGATTTCTTGAAGGGTTTTGAATAAAGTCGGAAAAAATATGATGGCTTGGACAAAAGAGGTGAATAAGCAATCCATCATCATTTTATTATAAGGAGATTGGCATGAAGAAAAAATTGTGGGTGTTTGTGTCTTTGGTTCTCATCGCTATGTTTGCGATGACGGGTGCGGTTTCCGCATCGGATCTGAAAATAGGAATTGTCTGTTCTGCGGCAGGCCAGAATGACAACGGTTATAACCAGTCTGCGATTGAAGGTGCGAAACAGGTCAGTGAAGAATTGGGCATTGATTATAAAGTGATCGATGCAACCAGTGATGTACCGGCGGCTCTGGAAACACTGGCCGAAGACGGCTATAATCTGATTTTTTCTCTGGAATATGATTTTGAAGCCTTGATTAAAGGCGTCGGCGGCAACAAGCCTATCGCCGAACAATATCCGGATACCACTTTCGTTGTTTTCAACGACAACCCGAATATTGATGAAAATGGGAATGTCATTCATAAAAATGTCATTTCCGTCCTATTCGATGTGCATGAAGCTTCCTTTGTTGCCGGTGCATTGAGTGTTTTAGTCAACGAAAATAATGCTGTTTTGTTCGGAGAAGGGTATCATTTTACCGATCCCGCCAAAGCGCGTGCCATTGGCTTTATCGGTGGAACCAATTCGAACGGAATTACCGTTTTCTCCTATGGTTTTATCCAAGGCATCAATTATGTGGCTCAACAATTGGGTGTGAAATACGATTATTATGCCAAATATGATGCCGGATTCAGTGATCCCGCGACCGGCAGTACGGTAGCCGGTACCTATTATGACAACGGCGCGAATGTTGTTTTCGGGTGTGCCGGTAATGTCGGTGACGGTATTACTTCAAAAGCCAAGGAAGTCGGAAAATTGGCGATCCAGGTGGATGCAAACAAGGATAATCAGCAGCCGGGTTATGTTCTGACCAGTGTTCTGAAAAATACAAAAGTGCCGGTTTATACCATTTCGAAAGCTCTGAAGGACGGAACGCTTTCAAGTATGGGAAATTTGCAGACCTATTCTTTGAGCTCCGGCGCGACGGGTATTACGGACTTGTCAGTAATCGGCGAACATATTCAAAAGACGGATGCTGCCGCAGCTAAATGGGCTGAGATTAAACAGCAGGTCAGTGACATTTCCGCAAAGATCGGCAGCGATATCAAGGTTGTCAATGCGGCGATCGGCGAAAAGTTTGATCCCGCTTCTTGCCCGAATGTTGTGATCAAATAATTGTTCCTCCGAAGGAAGATGATGAAACAAAAGAGTGCCCAAAGATCTTTGGGCACCCTTTTGGAAAGAAAATCGTCCCATAAGATCCATATGAATACAAAGTGAAAGAATGAGCATAATTCGAACCGAAAATTTGACAAAAAAATTTGGCGATTTTGTCGCGAATGATCATATCAATATCTCCGTAGAAGAAAATGAAATCAAGTGTATCGTCGGAGAAAACGGAGCCGGGAAAACCACCCTGATGAATATGCTTTACGGATTGTTACGACCTACCGGCGGCAAAATATTTATTCGTGAAAAGGAAGTCAAAATAAACAGTCCTTTGGATGCGATATCCTTGGGGCTCGGGATGGTTCACCAGCATTTCAAACTGGTCCCGAGCTTGACGGTTTATGAAAATATTTTTTTGGGAACAGAAATAGAAAAAAAGACGGCAAAAGGTCTACGCTTACCTTTTTTGGATGAAAAAAAGGAAATAGAGGAAGTTCAAAAACTCATTGATCGATATAAATTTGAACTGAATCCTCTTGACAAAATCGAAGATATCTCCGTTGGCGAAAGACAACGGGTTGAAATTTTGAAGATGCTTTATCGAAACGTAGATATTCTTATTCTGGACGAACCGACAGCCGTTCTGACGCCACAAGAGGCTGATGATCTGATTGCCAGTTTAAAAGAATTACGGAAACAAGGGAAAACAATCATTGAAATTACACACAAACTTCGTGAAGTAATGGAGCTTTCAGACAGTGTGACGGTGATGAAACTCGGTAAAGTGATCGGTAACGTAAAAACTTCCGAAACAAATGAGCAGGAACTTGCTCAGATGATGGTGGGTCGTGATGTGGTTCTTTCGGTAGCAAACAAGCATAAAACCGGCGGCAGTCAGAAAGAGATCTATCGCGTAAACAATCTTTGCACCATAAATGAATATGGCAAGGAAGTGCTTCATAATATCAGTTTCTCCTTGAAAACAGGAGAAATTCTCGGCATTGCCGGTGTGGAGGGAAACGGCCAGACCGAATTGGTGAATGTATTGACGGGTGTGATGGAAAGTACTTCAGGTACTGTTATAGCAAACGGTAATGACATTACCAATAAATGGCCCGATGAGTTGCGAAAGAACGGGATTGCCATTATTCCGGAAGATCGTTTTGCTCAAGGACTTTGTCGTGGAATGGACCTTGCGCAAAATTGCATTGCGGGATACCACCGTCGTCCGGATGTCTGCTCGAGAGGATTATTAAAGCGAGAGGTTATGGAAGAGAAGCGCGATCGCATGATCAGAGATTTTGATATTCGAGTCGCTGATCCCAACGGCCTCATCGATCAATTATCCGGAGGCAATGCTCAGAAAGTCATTGTCGCCAGAGAATTCGAAAGTAAGCCTCAGATTTTGATTGCCTGCCAACCGACACGTGGCGTGGATGTCGGTTCGATTGAATTTATTCATACTCAACTGTTGAAATTTCGGGATGCCGGAAACGCGGTCCTGTTGATCTCGAGCGAACTTTCGGAGATTATGAGTCTTTCCGATCGGGTTCTCGTGATGTATAAAGGGGCAATTATCGGTGAGATCGATCCTCAGCATACCACACCGGAGGAAGTCGGGTTGTTGATGGCGGGAATTGAGATCAATCCAGTCAGTGCGGAACAGAAAGTGAAACAAGATTAATGGAATCAATGAATCGGAAACAAAAATGGGCTTCTTTTGGTAGATCGTTGCTCAGCTCACTGGTGCCGGTCATTGCCGCATTTATAATCGGAGGGATTATTATCTCCCTGCTCGGTGAAAATCCTTTTACAACTTATTGGATTTTAATTTCCAAATCGCTGTTTACCGTCAAGGGCTTTGCTTATACACTGCATAAAGCCGCCCCTTTGATTTTGACGGGTCTGGCAATCGCGGTAACCTTCAAGGCGAATATCTTTAATATGGGCGTGGAAGGACAATTGCTGATCGGCGGTTTTTTTGCCGGTATTGCCGGCGCTTCTTTGACCGGCACATCTCCCGTTGTCACAAAGGTTATCTGCATGGCGGTCGGAATGGGCTGCGGTGTCCTTTTTGCGTTGATTCCGGCGGTTTTAAAAGCATATTTCAGAGTCAATGAAATGGTTGTGACATTAATGCTGAACTATGCCATGATAAAAATTCTCGAATTTCTTGCGACAGGTGTTTTCCGAGATAACGGGTCCGGATATGTGACAACGCCAACAATCCAGGCCGGGGCTATGTTCCGGCGCCTCGGCGGCTCGAAGTTGACGCCATTTTTCTTTATTTCGTTGATTGTTTTTTTAATCATGTATTTTGTGATGAATCGTTCGGTACTCGGATATGAAATCAGAGCTATCGGATTGAACCCTGTGTTTGCGGAAGCGGCAAGCATGAAAGTCCGCAATAAGATTATAGAGATTATGGTTATCAGCGGCGCATTATCCGGATTGGCAGGCGCAGGCCAAATGATGAGTGATCAGTTCAAATATACACTGACCTTTTCCGGCACGCCCGGCCTCGGTTGGGATGGTATGTTGGTTTCTTTGCTGGGCAAACATGATCCCGTCGGAATTTTGATTGCCGCGATTTTTTACAGTGCGCTGAAGACCGGTAGCGACAAAATAAACTTCTATACCAATGTTCCAAAAGAAATTATAGCGGTCATTCAAAGCCTGATTATCCTTTTTTTGGCTGTTCAATTCTTTGATGAAAAGACGAATTTATTTGACAGTCTGAAGAAAAAAATAACCGGAAGAGATGAAACGACTGTGAAGGAGGAACTGTAATGGATCTCCTGCAAAGTATCCTTTATGACATGGTCTATCACAGTACGCCGATCATTCTTTGCGTAATCGGCGGTGTATTCGCCTATAAAGCGAATGTACTCAACATTGCGTTGGAAGGTATGATGCTCTGCGGCGCTTTTATAGTGATGTTGGTTGATTTTCTGACCGGAAATCTGGCACTTGCCGTTAGCGCTTCGATTTTATCGGTATTGTTACTGGGATTGATTTTTTCCTTCTTCGGAATTACCTGCAAAGGAAATGTGATTGTGGTCGGTTTAGGTATTAATATGTTGGTATCGGCGATAGCCGGCTTTGTATTAAAGGTGATGAATTCTTCGAATATTCTGATTAATTCGCTGAAAGTAAGTGACTTTAAAATCAATATCCCAGTGATCGAGAATATCCCGATTCTCGGCAGCCTTCTGAGCGGTCATCCGCTGATTACCTACCTCAGCTTTCTCGGCATTTTTTTGATGTGGGTTCTGATGTATAAGACGAAATTCGGAATTTATGTCCGTGTGGTCGGTGAAAATGAAGATGCGGCTCGTAGCCTGGGGTTGAAAGTATCCTTCTATCGCTATATGGCTATCCTGATCGGTGCTTTTTGTTGCGCTCTTGCCGGCATTAACCTTTCTTTGGAAAGGTTGGGTTTATTTACGAATGATATGACTGCCGGACGCGGTTTTGTAGCGATCGCGGCAATTTATTGCGGGCATGGCGATCCTCTCGTTTCGGCTGTCTATGCCATTATTTTCGGCTTGGCACGTTCGCTCTCTATCAATCTGAGCATTTTTGCCGGTCCGGCTGCCGGCTTATTTGATGTCATTCCCTATGTTCTGATGACCATTGTTTTGACGGTCGTGTCGATTTATCGTTATAAGAATATTAAGATAAGAGGCTTTCGGATCAATGAATAATACCGCACTGATAATTGTAGATATGGTCAAAGATTTTACCGACCCCGGCGGGTTGGTTTATTACCCGCAGAACCGGGAAATCCTTCCGAAAATTGTCGCCGTTCTTGAGGAGAGTCGAAATTTCGGGAAATTGATCATATTTTTGCAACATTGCTATCGGAAAGGGAAACCGGATAAAAATCTGCGAACGATGCGCCCCAATTGTATCGAAGGGACGGACGGCGATCAGATTGATCCGATGCTTCGGGTGGATCCGATCAAGGATTATGTTATTCGCAAACGACGTTACAGCGGTTTTTTCGGAACTGATCTGGATCTTGTTTTACGTGAAAATGAAATAAAAAATACGGTGATCGTCGGAACCAAAACAAACTGCTGTATTCGAGCAACGGTTACGGATGCATACAATCTTGATTACAACGCCATTGTGATTCGTGATTGCGTGGCAACCGATTCAGAGGTTGTTAACCAAGTGCATCTCTCTGACATCGAAAAATATTTGGGCCGGGTCATTACGGCGGATGAATATATCGCCGCATTGAAAGCGGGTGAATTATGAGCGACGATCCTTTTGACCTGCTGGTGAGCGGTTATGTAAGTATGGATCGCATCATCAAAATCAATTCCCCCGCGCGGATTGGTTATACGTCGCTGATCACAAACCGGGATAATGCCAAAATCAATTACGGCGGGTGTCCGATCAATATTTGTGCCGCGCTGAATAAACTGGGGAAACGGGCGGTGCCGGTGATACGCGTCGGTGATGATTATGAAGAAATCGGCTTTCGGGATTTTCTGATACAATCCGGAATTCCTTTGGATGGGGTCGAGTTGGTTCCCAACGAAAAAACCTCCTGCTGTTATTTGGTGGAAAATCCGCAGGGAGAACATATCACCTTGTTTTATACCGGCGCGATGGATGCGAAATACAGTCGACCGGTTCCGGATGAGCTTATCAAACGAACAAAAATGGCATTGATTACGGTCGGAGCCAAACCCGATAACGAATATTTCCTTGAAAAAGTTCAAAAATATTCGGTCCCTTTGGTTTTCAGTATGAAGTCGGATCCGGATGCCTTTCCGAAAGAATTGTTAAGTGAGATTCTGAAAGAAAGTCTGATTATTTTTATGAATGAATCGGAACGAAAAAGCATCGAAGCGATGTTCGGTTTCGGCTCGATTACCGATTTGTTCTCCTTCGGAAAAGCGCAAATCTTGGTGACAACATGCGGAGCGTCGGGAAGCCGATATTATCTGCCGGATAACGGTAATATCCGTTCGGAGATGATTCCGGCTTGTCGACCCGATCAGGTGGCAGATACGACCGGATCCGGGGATGCTTATTTGGCCGGTTTTATGTTGGGCTATCTGGATCGACGACCGATTTCAGACTGTTGCCGGTACGGAAGTGTCTTGGCATCTTTTATTATCGAGAAGGAAGGGTGCTGTACCAATATTCCGACGATGCGACAGTTTATGGATCGCTATAATCGTTTCATCCGTGAACAGGAGGCGCAGTAATAATGAAAACACTTTATATGAACGTAGACTCTGCCGACATTGCGAAGAATGTTCTTTTCTCGGGTGATCCGTGGCGGGTCGAAACGGTTGCCGGATATTTGACCGATCCCAAGAGAGTTGCATTCAAGCGCGAATTCAACACTTATACCGGCACGTATAAGGGAATGCCGGTAACGGTAACTTCGACAGGCATCGGTGCACCTTCTGCTGCCATCGCAATGGAAGAGATGTATGAAGCCGGTATGGAAGTGGCAGTGCGAATGGGGACGGTTATGTCTTTACGGGAAGGAACGCTCGGCAAGTTCATTATCCCTTATGCATCCATGCGAATGGAAAAAACCAGCGCTACCTATGTGCCCGAAGGATACCCGGC
>JALHEL010000494.1 GCA_022837205.1 Leptolinea sp. | reverse complement strand
TCACCAGCGATTGCCGTACCCAATGCCATGCTTGCGGAATTCAATCAAACTATGCCGTCCTTTGCCGTGATCTGATAGGAAAAAGCTATGGAAATCCATGAAGAAAGAATACGGATCACCTACTCAAAACTAGCGCCGATGCGCTTCACATCGATTTTGGATGTGCAAACGATTTGGGAAAGGACCTTTCGCCGCTCCGGAGTTATCCTTTCTTACTCGAAAGGATTTCACCCACAGGCAAAGATCCAGCAAGCGTCTCCTTTACCGCTGGGTTTCTGTGGCGAACAGGAAATTATTGATGTCTGGATCGATGCAGCAAACAAGCAATCGCTGACAAAAGAAACGATCAATCCTTTTCTTCCAAATGGCATGCAGATTCAACAAGTGGAGACCGTTGACCTGCATGCGCCTACGTTACAACAAAACGTGGTCTTTTCAGACTATTCTGCTTGTTTTTTGCAGCCTGTTTCCGAAAAAGAGCTTGTTTCGCTTGTTGAAAAGATTCAACGATCAAAAAATATTCAATACACGAGGCATAATGGGAAACAGTATGACCTGAAACCTTTGATCCGTTCCGCACATGTTCACAAGGACACCGTACAAGGTGCTATGCTTTTACTGTCCCTTTCCACATCTCCCAGCGCGACCGGCAGACCTGATCACCTTCTTCACTATTTCCACTATGACCCTTCGCTTATCCTGATCACCAGAAAAATGATCCATTTTCTTCATGAACAGATATGTAATTCTTCAGTGCACTAACCGGTTATGCAACTTTCGTTTTCCAGCAGAAGTGGGAAACTATGGCATCTATTGCCCGCTTTGTGGAAATGAATTAACCGTCCGGGAATATAGGGTGGATAATGGCTATGCGCAATTTAATAAAAAGGATACAGCCCTGGAATGCGTTCTTGACAATGTGCGCTCCAGCTATAACGTTGGTTCCATCTTTCGCTCAGCCAGTGCTTTTTCTGTAGCACGCCTCTTTCTGTGCGGCTTTACCCCCACCCCAGACCAAGCAAAAGTCAGAAAAACCAGTCTCGGCGCGGAAAAATTTGTTCTGTGGAGCCACGAACCGAACGCCTTGCATTTGATTCAACAAAAAAAAGAACAGGGATATCAAATTATTGCTATCGAAGCCTCCCTCTCCGCCCAATCTCTGCTGGATTGGTCTATAAAATCAGGTGAGCAAAAGGTATTATTGATCTTTGGGAACGAGATCTTTGGCATCGATCCGGAAATCAGAGCTTTCAGCGATGAATTCCTATCACCGGTGACAAAAAATCGTTGAATGTTGCTGCCGCTTTTTCTATTTCCGTGTTTTATTTTTCTAGCTGCCTATCATAAATCCTGCACCATTTTTTGCACGATTGCTTGCCTTTTGGTCTGAATGGCATCCAGATCAATTTCCTCAAAGAAAATATCAGCATTTTCGCATATCTTAATTATTTCCGTTACAACTTCTTTCCGTACTGAGATGAAGGCACGGTAATAAGTTTTCTCCTGTAGAATTTCCAGCCCTTTTTGCCACCCTGTCTTTTCCAGAATTTCATAAATCCCAATTTCGTCCAGGAAAAACACTTTCCCCGCTGGATCCATGCTACCCAAGCGGGCTGCCCCCCATTGAACCGCCTCTTCATTCATTTTCCATTTCTTTGTTGGATTCCCGGGATCCCAACCAGGTTTCAGCTCTGCCAGGACTGTCCGCTCTCCTGATCCAACATCGAGCACT
>JALHEL010000074.1 GCA_022837205.1 Leptolinea sp. | reverse complement strand
AAAAAGTCAATCAGGACGGCACGACAACCCGTATTTCGGTTACAACCGGAATTTCTTCGGACGAGAACATTCAGATTCTTTCCGATCAAATCCAAGCGGGCGATGAGGTAAGGGAAACCGTTTTACCGGATATGTCGCAAAATGCCGGAGCAACCGGTGCCGGCAGACTTTTTAATGGGCTGCCGATCCGGATTGGCGGCGGTGCTGCCGGAGGCGGTGCACCTCGCGGAGGAGGTCAAGGCGGACCGCCTCCAGACGGTGGCGGCGGACAGAGGCCATGAAATTGCTGAGGGAAAAATGACAGAAAAAAACGGAAAAAATGTAATTCATACGGAACATTTAAAGAAATATTATGTCATGGGCGATATCGAAGTCCGTGCTTTGAATGATATCTCGTTGGATATTGATTATGGGGAGTTTACAGCCATTATGGGACCATCCGGCTCCGGAAAATCAACTTTAATGAATATTTTGGGCTGTTTGGATCGTCCGACGGACGGGATTTATTTGCTGGACGGGATCGACGTATCGCAAATGGATGATTCGGAACTGGCTGAAATTCGCAACCGAAAAGTCGGGTTTGTTTTCCAAAGCTTCAATTTGCTTCCACGTTCCACAGCGCTTGAGAATGTGATGCTGCCGATTCTCTATTCAAAGAATAAAGCAAATGCGAAAGAACGGGCGGCAGAAGCCCTGGAATTGGTGGGACTGGGCAGCCGGATGAAACATAAACCGAAGGAGCTATCCGGCGGACAGCAACAACGGGTGGCTGTTGCCAGGGCGTTGGTAAATGATCCGGAAATCATCATGGCGGATGAACCGACGGGGAACCTGGACAGTAAATCCGGCGGCGAAATTATGGAATTGTTGATTAAACTGAATCAGGAACGCGGAAAGACCATCATCATGGTGACGCATGATCCGCGTATCGGGCGGCATGTCCCGCGAGTGATCAGCGTGTTTGACGGAATGTTGGGAACGGAGGAGGAACAGGCGGTTATCCGCAGCTGGGTGAAACCGGATGGAGAAGATATTCCGGATATTAAGGGAAAATCCTCCGAAAAGAAAAATGATGCAAACGATAAACAGACAAACGGGAAAAACGGATCGAACGGCAACGGAGAAAAACATCAATCCGAAAATACGGATAAAAACGACCCGATTGAAAATAAGAATACGAATGACAACAAGGCGGATGACCCGTCTTCGGATGATGATCCGCCGAAAAATGCCGGTCATATAACCGCTACCGAAGCATTAATCAGAGCTTTCGGGAACGGGAAATCTTCTCCAAACGGCGGTGACCATTCCGACGGCGACGGTGATCATGGGGATCATAAAGCAGGAGAAACAAACGGAGCTGCAGATGCTTTGGCGAATGCGTTCGGGAAACAAATTGACGAAGATGCGATCCGAGCGGCACAATCTTCATCCGTGAAGAAACAACCTAAAGCGGGAAAGGGTGGCGCGAGATGAATCTGGGAACACTGATCCATGAGGCAATCACTAACCTGCTTTCCAATAAAGTTCGCTCGTTACTGACTATGTTGGGCATTTTTATCGGTGTCGGTGCCGTTATCGCGATGATGTCAGTGGGATTGGGCGCGAAGAAATCCATTACCGACCAAATGAGCGCCTTGGGAGCGGATACGCTTTATATTTCTCCGGGAAATTTTACCCAAACCGTTCGAAATCCGGGAACGCTTACGAACGAAGACGCAAACGCAATCGCTGCGTTAGACTGCATTGACAACATCTCTCCGACTTCTTCCGCTCAATTGACGGTTTCCCGAGCGGGGAAACAATCCAGTACCTTGACCGTTACTGGCGTTTTCCCGACTTACTTGACGATCGAAAACTACAGTTTAGCCGAAGGCAGATTTATCACTCAGGCTGATTTGGATAATAATGCCATGGTGACTGTTATCGGTTCCGATACCCGGGATCTGATGTTTGAAACCTATGAAGAGGCGGTCGGAAATACTGTCCGAATCGGCGGCCAACCCTATGAAGTGGTCGGCGTTCTGAAATCGAAAGGGGACGCGAGTATGATCAGTTCGGATCGCGGGGTTTACGTTCCGTTGACAACCGCTCAGAATCGCCTGATAACCCGGCAGAAACATGCCTTGGATCAGATTGCTATGAAAATCGATCCGGCGTACAGTGCAGAAGCCGCCGAAGCTGCCGTGACCGCACTGATGCGGGATCGGCATGATATCCTTTCCGGCGAACCGGATGATTTCTCGATCTTTAATATGCAGGAAATCGTCGATACCATGAATTCCGTCATGAATTCCTTTGTGATTTTCCTCGGAAGTGTCGCCGGAATTTCGTTGTTGGTAGGTGGAATCGGTATTATGAACATTATGTTGGTTACCGTTACGGAGCGGACGAAAGAAATCGGCTTGCGAAAAGCATTGGGTGCGAAAAATCGGGATATTCAACTTCAATTTTTGGTTGAATCTTCCGTACTGAGTTTGATCGGCGGAATATTCGGGATCATTTTCGGTTATGTATTGGCATATGCCGTTGCGGCGATTGCGGCAAATGCCGGATCTCCGATGACACCCGAAATCAACCCCTTGATTATTATCGGAACCTGTCTGTTCTCGATCCTGACCGGACTGTTTTTCGGAATTTATCCGGCGAATCGAGCCGCAAAACTGGAACCGGTGATTGCGTTACGAACGGAATGATGACGGTGAAAAACATGGTTGGGAGAAAAATGGCTCTGCTTACCGGACTGAAATCATCCGGTGGCTTACAACCGAAAAAAATGCTGCGGAATTTGGCACTGGTGCTCTGTCTGTTTGCCGTTATAGGATGCTCAGCCGTTTCGCAGAAGGTCGGTATCGGATCGACGGCAACTCAGGCGGGATTGGAAGGAATACCGGTAACCCGCGGGGACATCAGCGCCGCCGTTACGCTGGTGGGAAACGTGACTTATGCTCAATCCGCGGTTATTTTGTGGAAGACGACCGGTGTGGTACAGAATGTGAATGTTAAGATCGGCGATCAGGTGAAACAAGATGATATCTTGGCTGAATTATCTGAGGATTCGTTGAATTCCTCTGTGCTGATCGCTGAAAAAAATCTGATAGATGCTCAGGATAATCTGACAAATGTAATGGAATCGACAACGGCAAAAAGCGAAGCCTTGTCCACGCTTACGGCTGCGGAAATCACTTACCAAGCCACAAAGCAAGCGCAGGAGGCGTTATATTATCCGCGAGGATCGCAACTGGATGTCGAAATGGCTTATGATGCGTACCAGTTGGCTTTGGAAAACTATAACTATGCAAAGGAAGATTATCGGGTGGTGCTGGCAAACTATAAAGGATGGGATGACGCGGCCAGAACCACTTACTATCAAGCATATAAAACCGCTTATGACAATTTGATTTCAACCTATGAGGATTGGAAATACCTGAGCGGGACGCCCGATAATGTTGAGTTGGCATCCGCCCAAGGTGAGGTGTTGAGCGCTCAAAAAGCTTTTCAGGATGCGTTGGATACTTACAGTTCTTATCAGACACTTCCGAGAGACGAAGATCTGCATGAGGCCAATGTGACGGTTCATTCGGCGGAATCCAGTTTTAAGCAACGATATACGATTGCGCCCTTTAGCGGAACCGTTACAGCCGTTTATGCGGAGCCGGGTTTGTATGTCACTTCCGGTACCTCGGCTTTTCAGCTGGATGATATGAGTGAGTATTACATTTCGTTGAATACTTCGGAAGTGGATGTCAAGGACATTTATGCGGGACAGAAGGTGCAAATTACTTTGGACGCGATTCCAAATACCACATTCTCGGGAATTGTTAAACAGGTTGCCGGTGCCGGAACTTCATCGACTACCAATACCGTGTTTAAAACGCTGATTAAATTTGATCAACAGGATCCGCAAATCAAAGCGGGTATGACTGCGGAAGTGAATATTTTCCTCGGAACGAAAGAGGATGTTCTGCAGGTTCCTTTAAGTGCGATCAATCAGGAGAACGGGCGTTCTTATGTCCTGAAAATAAATGGAGCCGAGACCCAAAAAATTGAGGTCACAACCGGTGTTACATCCGGTAACCTGATTGAAGTTAATTCGGATGAGCTCAAAGAAGGGGATCAGGTTGTTGTTTCGGAAACGGATTTACAGAATTATTTGAATTCGCTGACGGAAACGAAAACGACTCCGCTATCTGCGGAGTCGTCGGAAGGTACCTCTTTGGCACCGATCGGAACTTTTCAGCCGGTGGGGTCGGGTACGCCTGGGGCTCCGATCGGAACTTTTCAACCGCAGAAAACCGGTATGAACCCTGGCCGCCCGGCAGGTACTCGGCCGGCTTTTTCCGGGACACCGTATCCACCAAATATGAACAAAACAGAAAATAACGGATGAAAAATGGATCATAAAATAACGGTTCAAACAAAAAGTCGAAAAAATACCTGGATCATTCTTATTCTGACACTTGTCGTCATTGCTCTGGGTGTATTTCTTTACATTTTTTATGTGGGTCAAAAAGCCAGCCAGGCTGCAGTAGCGGCTCGGATCGCCGCCGGTCAACCCAGTGTTTCTTCGGTTGAATCCGGTCCGATGAAATTGGTCATCGAGGATATCAGCGGAACGGTACGTTCCAATCAATCCGTAGATCTTGCCTGGAAAACGAGCGGAACCGTCGCAGCGGTCAATGTATCCGTCGGTGATTCGGTAAAACAGGGTGATACATTGGCGGAGCTTGACCCAAAAACGCTTTCGATTCAAATGCAGAACGCTCAGGTTGAGTTGGATGACGCCAAGGATGATATGGAAAAATTAACCAATAATGCGGAAGCGACCACCTCGGCCGTAACCGAATTGGTAAAAGCACAACAGGAATTGGATGATGCTCAGAAAGCGTATGACAGCCTGGATCCTTCCCGCGCATGGACGGATGCCGTTCAATTGGCATACGAAACCTATTTGAAAGCTCAAAATGATTATGAATCCGCATTGGCAAAATTTGAAGTCACTCGCGATTATCCGATAGATGATGCCACTCGTATTAAAAGATTGGGCGATGTCGGCGGCTATCGCAGTGTCCGCGATAATGCGCTGGCGGAATATCGTCGCTATTTGGGAGAAGGAAATGAGATGGAGCGGCTGATTCGGGAAGCTGCGTTGCAGCTTGCCAAAGCGACTCTCGAAGAAAAACAATACCAATATGATAAAGTGACCAAAGGCCCGACCGAAGCCGAAATCAATGCGGCTCAGGCAAAAATCGATGCGGCACAGCAGAAACTCAATTCTTCCAAACTGATCGCACCGTTCAGCGGGGTGGTAACACAATTGGAAACTAAGGTGAATGATGTCATTTCGGAAACGGCCGCAGCTTCCGCAACCAAAACAACCGCAATCCGAATTGAAGATTTGTCCACTTTTTATATTGATACGACAGTCAATGAACTGGATGTAAATTCCATCCAACCGGGGCAGGCGGCGGAGATTCAATTTATTGGAATTCCCGATAAGACTTATCATGGGACGGTGACGACGGTTGCCGATACGGGTGTATCTTCCGGTCGATCGGTCACTTTTAATGTGACGCTGAAAATTGATGATGCGGACGAACTCGTGAAGTCCGGAATGACCGCCGATTTATCGATGACCATTGCGAATATCCCCGAAACGCTTTATGTCCCATTGTCTTCCGTACTGTTAAAGAACGGTCAGCCGTCTGTAAATCTAAAAAAGATGGATGGATCTTTTGAATGGGTTCCCATCGAAACCGGCTTGGTTTCCGGAACCAAAGTGCAAGTATTATCGGATAACCTGAAAGCCGGTGATAAGATTGAGGCGGATGTGAATGTCGATTCGACCGATACGAACGATAATCGGATGTTCCCGATGGGTTTTGGCGGTAGAATGTAATTCGGATCATATCGGGATTTCTTAAATACGACGATAGTTGATGAAATGACTGGGGTCGGAGCGTCACTCCGGCTCCGGTCATTTTGTGACAACAGATAAGTGGTAAAATGAAATGAATTTCCGGCATTACTATTTCTCTCCGGGGATTTTTTTTATATCTGTCAACAAAAAAGGGATGATGAACGAATGAAAATATTGATTGCTTGTGATATGGAAGGAATTACCGGTGTGACACGCTGGGAGCATTGCGATCCGACTCATCCGGAATATCAGCGTTTCCGTAAACAAATGACGATGGATGTCAATGCGGCTGTTGAAGGCGCTTTTGCCGGCGGTGTCGAGGAAGTGCAGATTGCGGACGGTCATTCCCAAGGACAGAATCTGTTGATAGAAGAACTTGATTCTCGTGCCCAATTGAATTGCGGGACTACCTCCCCGTGGAGCATGATGAACGGAATCGATTCCGCATTCGGCGGAGTGTTTTTTATCGGATATCACGCCATGGCAGGGACGGCGAATGCCATCCTGGCGCATACTTGGTCCACTCAAATCCTTAATTGGAAAATCAACGGACAGAAGATCGGTGAATTCGGGATGAACGCATTGATTGCCGGTTGGTTCGATGTACCGGCTTTGATGGTCAGTGGAGATCAGAGTCTGGCTACGGAAGCTTTGCGGTTCGTTCCGGATATAGACTGTGCCGTTGTCAAAGAAGCCAACGGTTATTTTTCGGGGAAATGCTTTTCTCCGGCAAAGACTCATGAGCGCATTCTGGAATGTGCCCAATTGGCTGTACAAAAGAAACGAGAGGGACGGGGACCTCAACCACTGAAGATGAATGCTCCATACGAAGTGGAAGTGGAATTCACCCAACCCTATATGGCTGAGACAGCCTCCCGATTGACGGGATCGGAACGTACCGGCGGTCGGTCGGTAACCATCACAGTGCCGGATATTCCGGCAGCCTTTTTGGCGGCAAGGACCTTATGTAATCTCGCGGTGTAACAATTTAATACTGCTTCGTGAAGGGCGACCGAAAAAGCAGACCTATAAAAAGGACTTTATATGAAATACTTTTCGGATACCTCGAATCCCGAACAAAACAACAGGAAAACCTACCAAGCATTAATTATCACGCTGGCGGGTAATTTAATATTGGCTTTATCCAAACTTTATGTTGCCCATGTATCCGGCAGCTCGGCACTTCGAGCGGATGCTTACAACTCTCTTTCCGACGTCTTGTACTCCGTAACATTGGTGATCGGGATGATGATCGCCATTCGTCCGGCCGATATCTCTCATCCACAGGGTCATCGGCGTTTCGAACCGTTGGTGGGATTGTTGATCAGCTTTTCCATGGCATGGGCCGGCTATCAGGCTATTTCCGAATCAATCGATAAAATTCGAAGCGGCCCGACGACTTTTGATTTGGGATTACCGATCTTGGTGCTGTTTTTCTCGGCGGTAATCAAAGGAGTGATGTATTGGTTGATTCATCGGATTGCGATCGATCTTTCCAGCCCGACATTGAAGACAGCCGCAACCGATAACCTGATGGATACGATCACATCATTTACCGCCATTATCGGAATTTATCTTTCAAGCATTTGGTCGCCATTGGCTGACCCGATAGCGGGTATCCTGGTGTCCGTATGGATCTTTCGCGCCGCTTTTGAAGCCCTTCAGGAAAATTTGGGCTTTTTGACCGGAGCCGGTGCATCCGAAGAACGCCGGCAGCAGTTTTTGGATATTATCCGTTCGGTACCGGGAGTGGCGAATGTTCACCAGCTGTTTGCCGAACATGTCGGATCAACTTTTGTACTGGACGTGCATATCAATGTTGA
>JALHEL010000073.1 GCA_022837205.1 Leptolinea sp. | reverse complement strand
GGTTGAAATTTGTCCTTCAATTTTTCTGGACGGAATGCCGGTTGAAACTTTTGTCTTTAAAACCGGCCGGTCATATTCATAAGCGATCAATTGCTGCATCCCGATCGAAATCTCAATCCTTTTTTCTTTCCAGGGAACTTCCGGAGAAATCGGTGATATTTCCGCATCCGAAACAATCCGAATATGTTCTGCCGGCACATAGTAATCCAACCGATCGGCATCAAATATTTCATCCTTAATCCGGTACCAAGGCCTTCCGTCAAGCCCCTCCTGTACACCGACCACCCAATGGACGGATTGATAATATAACCGGAAAACATCTTCCCAACTTCCGTTGCTGTTGTGTAACCTGGATTGGGTAAACGGAACGGTCACTTCGCCGATCTTCCCGGGAAGCGGCGTGGAATTAACGGAATAATCCACTTCATTAATTCGGGTCTCCACAATTTGGGTATGGCCGGAATGTACATAACCGCCCCACACCCGATACCAAATGGGATTATAGCCGGGGCCATGTTCCGAATTTACTTCATAATAAACGTTGAGCAAATCGTCTCTGAATTTTTGATAGAGAATTTCGCTTTCATCCCACGGTTCTTTGTAAACACTCAGGTTGGCAATCGCCACCCGCACCGTCTTCGCTCCCGAGGGAATAAACTCCGTTTCGCTGTAATACGGACGAAAAGCAAGCGCACCGGCTCCCAATCCGACAAATTTCAGAAAATCACGCCTGTCGGGCTTTTTATCAAATCGAAAACTCATGCTATAAAACCCATTTCACGTGCTTGCTTAAGGACAGTTCACGATAAATCCCCTCGACCTGTTCACGGGATTCTGCATAAAAAGTATAGGCGATTGAGCAATAATTATTGGCGCGACTCATACGAGTTCTGAAATCGATCGGGGCTACCTCCGGCAAATAGTGTGATAAAATCTCGATAACCTCTTCTTCAAAAGCCTCTGTATTTTCGCCGATAATTCGAATCGGCATCTCACAGGGAAATGTAAAACCTTTTGAATCTTCTGATTGTGGATGATCCGTCATAAATAATAACCTCTTTGTCGAAGTATACCATGCAGCAATTTTGATTGATATTGATTAATGAAACCGAAAATGATAGGCCAGTAGGGATGGGTATAATTAGTCGCTGATGAAAAATAAATTATTCATTCTTTCTTTTTTATTTCTTTTCCTGCGATCTTTTCACCCCGCTGTCGCGAATTGCACAAATCCACCGGACAAACAACATTTTCAAATTTTTTCCGAATCCTTAAATAAAAATATCGATTTTTCGGTTTATGTTCCCCCCTGTTACGATAAACGCCTTGTCAAGGGGTATCCGGTCCTTTATTTGCTTCACGGACAAAATATGGATGAATCCGTCTGGGATAATCTGCATTTGTCCGAGGATTTGCAAGCCGGATGGAAGGATCTGACTTTACCGTATTTTCTGGTCATCACAATTCGGGAAGAAGAAAATTTACAAGATCTTTTTTATTCCGATTTTGATCGTGCGATTTTGGAATCTGTCATCCCATGGGTTGACCAAACGTATCACACCTGCACCGACCCGTCCTGCCGGGCGATCGCCGGAATGTCCCGCGGGGCTCTTTGGGCAGCGGATATTGCTTTTAATCACCCCGATATTTTCGGGTCGGTAGGATTGCTCAGCCTCCCCGGCTCTCCCTTCGACGACCAAACAGTCCATGTGTTGATTACTCAGATGAAGCAAAAAAACGGATCGTTGCGGGTCTTGATTGATTCGGGAAGTGAGGATGCCTATCGAATGAAAAGCGAGACTTTCTGTAATCAATTAACTTTTGAAGGATTTCCTTATTCCGCTGAAATTCATTTCGGCGGGCATGATAACGGATTTTGGCAATCGCGTTTGCCATATTTGTTATCCTGGGTTTCTCTGATCTGGACCCGAAATTGAACAAATTCTCTATAACTGATTCCGCTTTTCGAAAAAAGCTTCGGCATGCCGGATATCCTGACGAATTTGGTTGACCAATTCATCCGCGGAACCGAATTTAAACTCCGGCCGCATATATTCAAGAAATTCGACACGCGCGGTTTCACCGTATTCATCCTTCCCGTCCGATGAAAAAACAAAAGTTTCGAGGACGATTTGATGATCGTTGTAGAATGTGGGGCGGGTCCCCACATTTGTGATCGCGGGAAACTTTTTCCCGTGCAATCGAATATATGTCGTATAAACACCGATCGCAGGTATAATTTTCCCTTCGGGTATTTGCATATTGACTGTCGGGAAACCGAGTTTTTTCCCCCGTCCGGCGCCGTGTACAATTTTATTTTCGATAAAAAAGGGATACCCTAACAGCTTGGCGGCTTCTTGTACCTGTCCTTCGGTAATTAATCCGCGAATCCAGGTGGATGAAACGATCCCGCCGTCCATTTCCAGCTTCGGCAAAATATGAAGCGCAAAATGAAACTGATCGGCAAGCTTTTTTAATGTCTCTTGACTGCCCTCGCGATTTTTTCCCAAAGAAAAATCTTCTCCGACCCATAAGGACTTTAACCCTAACGACTCCGACAGTTCCGAAATAAAATCACTCGCGCTCTGATCAGCTAATTGTTGATCAAATTTCAACGTGATCAAATAATCGATCCCGATCTGCTCGGCGATCTCAGCCCGTTCTTGCGGGAGAATAATATTCTTGGGAAACTTCGGCTTCTGAAAAAAAACAAACGGTAACGGATCAAAAGTGACCATCACCGTCGGTAAAGATTGTTGGTGCGCATCCTTGAGCATCGCATCCAAAAGGAAACGATGACCGCAATGAATACCGTCATAGCCGCCGATGGTTATGGCGGAAGCCTTCAAGGTAATTTGTGAGATGAGATCTGCTTGTACCATCACTGTCTCAGGGGTATAGAACTTTCTTGGGTTTCCATTCCGATGTCTCGGGGTCCAACTCCAGAATCGCAATCAGTTCACCTTGTTCCGAAACCGCTTTGGCATACGGAGAATCGGTATTTTGAGCCGGAATCCTTCTGCCGTGACGAATCTGAGATTCTTCATCCATGTCTACAACCAATTCCGCGTAACCGTCCAAAGCTTCAGCTGCGGGAATCAGATATTGATACCAATTTCCTTCTTCAAAACTTGCTTCCAGATTCGGAATGGATACGGCATCCCGCAAAGAAAAATGACCGCTTAAAGTTCTGCGCAAGCCGGAAAGATAAGCTCCACATCCTAAAACCTGTCCCAAATCATTTGCGATCGATCGAACATAAGTTCCGGAGGAACAAAGGATATCCACCGATAGTTCCGGGGGATTGTACTCGATCAAATCCATCGAATAGACCGTCACTTTTCGGCTGGGGATTTCAAAATCGATTCCCTCTCTCGCCATTTCGTATGCTTTTCGTCCTTTAATTTTTAATGCGGAGTAAACAGGCGGTGTTTGTTCGATTTCTCCGACAAACTTCTTCATCGCTTCCGATATCTGATCCTCGGATATATTCATATCTGCACCGGTGGTTTCGATCAAACCGTCCCCGTCATAAGTATCGGAAACGGAACCCAACCGAATAGTCGCTTCATATCGCTTTATATCCGATTGCAGGTATTCGCTCAGCCGAACCGCCGGCCCGATCAATATGACTAAAACACCGGATGCTCTCGGATCCAGTGTGCCGGTATGACCGATTCGCCTGATTCCGGTTCCTTTCCGGATTATTTGAACAATGTCATGAGACGTTTTCCCAATCGGCTTATCCACAATCAGGACACCCGATATGGCACTTTTATATCTTTTCGTCTCTTCACTTCTCATAAATATTTTTTCTTTCTTTCAATATATTTCACGCAATTATAATTAAAACCGGACACTCGGGAAGGAAATTACGATGATTGTTCAGCCGATCGAACACCTTTTTCGGTGCAGGCCAGCACCCGTTCAACGACATCCTCGATCGGTCCGTTTACATCGGCTCCGGCCGCTTGCCGGTGTCCGCCGCCGCCAAACTCTTCCGCAATTGCTGCCACATTTACACCGGGTCTGCTCCGCCATGATATTTTTACTCGTCCGTCGTTTTGTTCATTAAATAAAACCGTAGCAAGAAAACCTTCCGTCGAAGCCAGATAATCGATTAAACCGGCATCGTCTCTGCCGGTATACCCTGAGTGCACCCGATCGGTATCTGTCAGCACGGTCCATAAAATTTTCCCTCGAGTTTCCAATTTTGAAAGCCCGCAATGCCAATATTTTGCCGCTTCCAAAGAATGAGCTTTCAAAATATTTTGGATCCCCCAATACAAATCGGCGCCCTGTTCCATCAATTTCGCCGTGACACGCAGCGAATCCGGATTCGTATTGGATGTGCTGAATCCTTGCGTATCCATAATAATGCCCGATAAAAGCGCTTCCGCAATCTCTTTATTCATCGGAAAATTCAATTCTTCGATCAGATGAGCGACGATAATCGCGGTAGCCGGAGCAGAAGGATCGATCAAATTTATCTTAGCATCTCCGGAATTGGAAACATGATGATCAATACAGATATCGGGTTGCCCGATATCGGGCTGTTCAAAAAAATATCCCGCTCGAGAAAGCGTGCTGACATCCAAGAGTACGGAACAATCATACGGCTCCGGAGCTTTTACAAAACGGGTGTTTTTTCCAATGGTTTGAGGATTCAACCAACCTTGGACCGGCAGTTCATCCGGACAGACATATTGGACTTTTTTCCCCATCTCTTCCAACGACCAGCCTAATCCGAGCATTGAGCCGATGGCATCGCCATCCGGACGAATATGGCAAAATAAAGCAATATTCGTCGCGTTTTCAATGATTTTGCGGATTTCCGTCAGTACATTGTTCTTGTCTTGATTCATGAGCTCTCAAATTCCGATATTTTTTTGATAAGTTCCCCGTCCGATTCTAAAACCATTTTAATCATTTTTTAATCGTTCTATTTAGTTCCGATTCGGAAGAATTCGATAAATAAGGGATTGCCTTTTTCAGGCAATCCCTTTTTGTTCATTTTTATTTTTTGCTTCCTGTTCTTCTTTAAGCTGTCTTAATAAGGTTTCCACCCGATCCGCTTTTTCCGGAGTAGGATCCCAAAAAAAGCGTAATTTCGGAAAAGTCCTTAACTCGATCGACTGCGAAAGAGCATGCCTCATATATCCTGACGCATTTTCCAATCCCGCCAAGATTTCGGCGCTGCGTTCCTTCCCTTCCAAAGCGGAAACATAAATATTGGCATAATAAAGTTCCCGATCCACGTTGACATCCGTTATCATGACTCCCTGTAGTCTCGGATCATCAATTTCATACAGCAACATTTCGGATAAATCATCCCGAATTCGCTCTGCTATTTTTTTCAATCGTATGGGCGATGGCATGATAATTCCTCCTCTCTTACATCACATACCGAATCTTTCCAAAACGAAAGCTTCGAGTATATCCCCCGGTTTAAAATCTTCAAATCCTTTTAATCCGATACCGCAATCCAATCCGGTTTTCACTTCTTTTACATCCTCCTTTTCATGCTTCAGCGAACTGATCTCACCCGTAAAAATGATCTCATTTCCGCGCTTTACATGAACCTTGCAGTTCCGTCGGATATCCCCTTCTTTCACTCTGCATCCGGCAATAGTCCCCACTTTTGAAATGGAGAACGTCGTCAAAACCTCTGCTCGCCCGATAACTGTTTCTTTAAATTCGGGCTCCAACATTCCTTTCAGAGCTTTTTCGATGTCTTCGATCAAACGGTAAATAATATCGTAAATTCGAATCGAGACGCCTTCGTTTTCGGCTTTTTTCTTGGCAACCGGGTCGGCTTGGACATTAAATCCGATGACAACTCCGTGAGACGCGGATGCAAGCATGACATCATTTTCACTGATATTGCCGGCCTCTGCATGAAGGATATTGATTTTAATTTCGCCTTCCTTGCTGAGGTCATTGATGGAATTGATAATGGGTTCCAAAGACCCGTTGACATCTGTCTTAATAATCAAGTTCAATTCTTTTGCTTCACCGGCTTTGAACTTGGCAAACAGTTCTTCCAATGTGGCTTTCGGTGTCGAGCTTTTTAACGCCGCTTCATTTTTCGCATTTTCAACCACCGCCCGAGCTTCTTTTTCCGACGCATAGACTTGGAAAATATCTCCAGCCGTCGGTACTTCGGTCAGACCCATAATCTGAACCGGTGTCGAGGGACCGGCCTTTTGAATCTTCTTGCCGCGAAAATCAAACATCGCCCTGATTTTACCGATCGACTGACCCGCTAAAACAACATCACCCATTTTCAAAGTGCCGTTTTGAACCAAAAGGGTTGCCATAACGCCCTTCTTCGGATCAATGGAAGCTTCGATAACCGTTCCGAATACTTTTCCTTTGGGATTAGCCAAAATTTCGCTGTTTTCGGCTGTCAACAGAATCGCTTCCATCAAATCATCGATACCGATTCGCTGCTTGGCGGAGACCGGAACAACCATTGTGTTTCCGCCCCATTCATCCGGTATCAAGCCTTGTTCGGAAAGCTGCTTTTTTACCAAATCCGGGTTGGCATCGGAGCGATCGATTTTATTCAGCGCAACAATAATCGGAACCTGTGCGGCTTTGGCATGTGAAATTGCCTCTTTCGTCTGAGGCATGACACCGTCATTGGCAGCCACAACAAGCACGACAATATCCGCTCCCTGAGCGCCGCGTGCGCGCATGGCACTGAACGCCGCATGCCCCGGAGTGTCCAGAAATGTAATTAATTTCCCTTTATTTTCAATCTGATAGGCACCGATATGCTGGGTTATTCCCCCGGCTTCCCCCACGGCGACATTTGTATGACGGATGGCGTCCAATAAAGACGTCTTGCCGTGATCGACATGTCCTAAAATCGTCACGACCGGCGGACGCGGAATCAAACTTTTCGGATCTTCTTTATTTATGATCTGCCGCCAGAGCGGAACATCTCCGGTTTCTTTGAATTCCTCTACCTGTTCTTTGGATTCGGGTACAGCCTCGATACCCATTTCACTGGCAACGATTGCTGCCGTATCGAAGTCCACCAGCTGATTAATATTAGCCATGACCCCGTTGGCCATCAGAATTCTCATTACCTGAATGCTGTTACTCTGAAGTAGCTTCGCCAAATCACGGACGGTTATAGTATAAGGTATCTGTACTCTTTTTGCTTCATCACCCATAGCCACTCTCTTTCCGTTATGGCAGAAGACCTTCAAGTATGTTTGCTATTCAGCGTTATCCGGAAGATCTTCCATCCATAATCTCATCTTCTCTAAATCTTTATCACTCAATTCAGTCTTCAGGCTCTTTTCAAGCAGCCTGTGTTGGATCGCAATGTTCCAACATGCTTTCGAATCATGCAGGTATGCTCCCCGACCGGAGACCTTTCCGGTCGGATCAAGCTGCAAGCCTTCATCTGTTCTGACCAATCGGATCAACGATCGCTTTGGCAAGGTTTGCCGACAAGCGATGCACGTCCGTTGCGGAACATGCCTGACATGTTTCTTTTCAGACTTGTTGCTCACTTACCAACCCCAATCCTCATCTTCTCCACGTTTATGCTTTTTATGGATCAATGTCGAATCGCTGTCAGGATCATATTCGATTTCGACATTTTTCTTCTTCTTCTTCTTTTTGCCTTTAGTTGAAGTCAGATCGTCTTTCAGCTCGTCTTCATCCTCTAAATATTCCGTAGGAGTCGCGATTTCATTTAAATATTCCGTAGGAGTCGCGATTTCATTTCGCATCGCATTGAAAAGCTCATCAAAAGAAATATCTTCATATTCGGTCTGAGGTTCGGGTTCAGCCGGCGTGGTCTCCGTTTGAAGAGGAAGTTGAGTCAGATCGACAAAATCTTCCGCTTTTCCCTCATATTTACGTTCTGATTTTTCAAAAGAAACCGGTTCGGGCAACTCTTCCGCTTCGGCAATTTCAGCGATCGGCTGAGCTTCCATTGTTGGCTGTTCTTCCGAAACTTCAACCGGTTCGGTTTCCGTTTTCTTCGAACCGATCGATCCTAAGAATTTTACCAGCGATGCGATATCACTCATGATTCTCGGAGTGACTCCCTGCAGTTTATAAATTTCTTCGGGATTACTCATCATATGATT
>JALHEL010000072.1 GCA_022837205.1 Leptolinea sp. | reverse complement strand
GACGGAGAAAGATCTTCCGAAGCGGGAAATCGCAGTTTACGGTCGCTACGGTGAATCGATTAACATCACCGATGGCGAATGGACTTTATTCCTATGGCCTCCTACTAAGAGTAACGAACCGCTTTATTGGTATTCCCATTTACCCCCTCAATTTGGGGATGTTAAGGTCAGAGATGATTTTGACGGCAAGCGGTATTCGGCGATTGTTACTCGCGGACCGATGTCAAATGCGCTCTATCATATCAAAGATGATCCCTGTCAGGAGCATGATCTTTACCATCAACGTCCGGATAAAGTGAACGAACTGAAGGGAAAATTAAAGAGCTATCTTCTTTCCATTCATGCTCCCGATGAGCAATTGATTCGTTTAGGGTTAATCGAATAACGAAACAACAGCTTCTGTCAAGATAAATTTTTCTGTGCCGGTGCATCCTACGAATCCGGATTTTTCGGATTCGTATTTTTTTTTGTCTCAAGCGACGATGAATTCTTGCATAAAGATGGATTTAAGCCTTGACTCGATGAATTCTTGCATAAAGATGGATTTAAGCCTTGACTTTGTTAACCCAAATAATATATGATTAGGGCGTAATTAAGAAAGCAGATAGGAGGAAGCAACAATGAACTTCAGTTTTTATGATCCGGTCCGAATTTTATTCGGTCGGGGACAATTAAATAATTTACATCTGCAAAACTTTCCGGGAAAGAAAGCACTGATTGTGATTTCGGCGGGAAAATCGATCCGTCAAAACGGATATTTGGATCGGGTTGAAAAACAATTGGACATGGCCGGGATTGAGCATGTTATTTTTGACAAAATTCTTCCCAATCCGATTTTATCTCATGTGACAGAAGGTGCCAAGGTCGCCAGAGATAACCGCTGTGATTTTGTAATCGGCTTGGGAGGCGGCAGCAGCATCGATTCCGCCAAGGCAATCGCGGTAATGGCTACGAATGACGGCAATTTCTGGGACTATGTCGGAGCCGGCAGCGGGAAAGGCAAACCGGTTGAAAAGAAGCCGCTGCCGATTATCGCAATTACAACCACCGCCGGAACGGGAACCGAAGCGGATCCCTGGATGGTCATTACCAAAGAAGATACGGACGAAAAAATCGGATCCGGTTGGGATTCGACATTCCCGTATTTTTCGATCGTCGATCCGGAATTAATGTTGACGGTTCCGCCGGCATTAACTGCCTATCAGGGATTTGATGCACTCTTCCACAGCACGGAAGGTTATATCAATGTAACGGCGAATGTTATCAGCGATATGTTCGCCATGAAATCCATCGAACTGATCGGCGCAAATCTTGCCGAAGCGGTCGCGAACGGTAACGATATAGACGCTCGGGAGAATGTCGCGCTCGCAAATACGCTTTCAGGGATTGTGGAAAGCCTGTCCGGATGCACTTCGGAACATTCACTCGAACATGCCCTCAGTGCTTTTCATCATAATTTACCTCACGGAGCCGGATTGATTATGATCAGCAAGGCATATTACACATTTTTTGCCAAATCGGGAGCCTGCGATGAAAAGTTGATTGCGATGGCAAAAGGATTAGGTAAGAAAGATGCCAAAGAACCGATGGATTTTGTTGAAGCGCTTGTCGATTTACAAAAGAAATGCGGTGTGGATGCGTTGAAGATGTCCGATTACGGGATTACGAAAGATGAGTTACCGGAAGTCTTTAAAAATGCGCGCCATACCATGGGCGGCCTTTTCAATGTTGATCCGGCTGTGTTATCCGATGAAGACTGCCTGAAAATTTATGAGGAATCCTATCGATAACGGAAACCGCCGGACAAAAAAGGTGAGGAGTTATTTTCTTGCCAAATGAGGGGATTGCCGGTTCCGGCCGATCCCGTTGTATTACCACTTCCTCGCCTGTAAAACAGGCGAGGAAGAAGCATTATACCTAAGTTCATAACGAAGCATAAATACTGTTATTTTAATTCGTTCTCGCATCTCTTTTAGCTCAAAACTTTATTTGGCCAATAACAGACACCCACATCCAGTGAACGCGGCTTATTTAGATGAAAATCAGCGAATTGGCAATACCAGCACTGGCGTAACTCTTTCGGAGTATCCGATCTCGGCTCAAAAGCCGGGCAAACCTGCTTCGGCCATACATTTCCCTCACTATTGGGAGAGTTCAGTAAGCTGTTCTCATGTTTGTTCTTTTCCATTTACTTGTATCCCTTCGATGGGTAGTACGAAGTAATTTTCGATCGTATGATCGGCTGTTCAATAGGAAGATCCAAGAAAGCAATCGAAACCGTTTCACTTTCCCGGGAGGGTCATCTTCGGAACAAGACTGCATTTTCGTAAGCGCAGATTAACCTGTTTCATTGCTCACTGACGCTCGCGCTTATATCGGTGACAGATCCATCTTCCTCAAATTTATACAGTGCAACCTGATCCTTATTGCCGGTAGTAATGACCGCAAAGGTACGGGTGGCATCCGGGAAATCTGTGTTGTGATCAATCCAAGTTCCGTCATTTAAGTAATATTTTCCGTTCCCCAAATCTTTATAAACCGGTACATGAGTATGACCGAATATGACCACATCCACGCTTTCGTCCGGATTTTCCAGATACTGTACCTTTGCTTGTCTGAAAAAATACTCCCAATCTATGGTTCCGGAGACCGCTTCAATAAAGCTGTTAGGCACCTTTACATTGTTAAGCGTTTGTCGTTCGTCCCATGTTCGCTGAATATTTTTAAACAACACCGGTGCTGAAATGGTTCCGTCCGATTGCTGTGCCGGATAGAAATCCAGATAGCTGTAGGCATCGTCAAATCCCGCGATATGAATATCAAATATTTTTTCTTCCGGACTCTCTTTGGGTGTCATTCGTGCCGAGATATCTTTGAGAATCGAATAGTAAAGGAATGCGCCATATTGATCTGAATCGGTTTTATCCGGAATATCCGTTACCACCGGTAAATCTTTTTTGACGGCCGGCCGTCCCTCCAAAACCCAGGTGGCGGCATAGCGGGCATAAAAATAACCGGCCGGGAAAATGGTATCATCATTGCCGCATAGTTCCCTGTTGGTGACTGTGTCCGGAGCGGAAAACACATCATATCGGTGCCCGTGTTCGATAGCGATCTCATTCCTGTCGCCGGTGTAATAAGTACCGAGTCCTTTGGAATCTCGGGCTTGAATAATGTCAGGGATCGCTTCAAGCAAAATGCCGGCATTCAGCGTCATGTCATGGTTTCCCGGTACATAGACCAGTTTAATTCCGCTGTCGATCACGTTGTTCAATTCATCGATAACATCCCGATTATTGACAATTACATCCTGATAAAAGCGGTCTTCATCTGTATAGCTGGGATAATAGACCGGCAAAAACCACTCATCCAGAAAATCACCGGCGATTACCAATTCTCGGACATCGTTAGTACTCTGCAAACGCCGCAAAAAATCAACCAGTAGCGGGCGGTTTTGCAGCGTTTCGGTGTAGTTGTCATCAATACCGAGGTGAATGTCGCTTATTACGACGATCTTGTTCCTTGTGTCGCCCGTATTCCATAAGGCCGGGGCATCCTCAGGCGCAGCTGCGCCTGATACACCGATATTCTGCGAGAATTCGGTAGTGAAAAGCGCCAAAGAAGCCAGCAAGAAAGACATCAGCAGTGATGCAAGAATTCTCTTTTTCATGTTTGTTTCCTCCGTTTTATCAAAATTATTTATAAATCTCTGCTTTCAGAATAATGCCAAGGAGGGAAAAAATGAGTCTCTGCACTTAAAAGGCTCATTTTTTCACTTAATAACTCATATTCCTCGAATCATCTCTTGCCAGCCGAATTTCCCGTAATCTCATATCAGAAGTCGAACCTGAAAAATACTGTTTTCGATTTTGTAGATCAGCTCGCCGTCATATTTTTTTGCAAAAGCAATGACACTCTTGCTGCCGATTCCGTGATTTTCCTCGGCGGTGACCGGATAACCACATTCGTCCAGCATGGAATTATTTCCGCAGGGGTTTTCCATTTCCAGTAACAGTCGCCCTACGTATCGGCAGGTGAAACGGAGATAGGGAACTTGTTCTTCCGGCAGTCTTTTACAAGCCTGAACCGCATTTTCCATCAGATTTGAAACCACCATCGAAAATTCCAATGCATCCACACTCAGGTTGCTCGGAATATCCAGCATAATCTCGGTTTTTATACCCTCCTGCTCCGCAAGATCCGTATAATGGCAGACGGCAGCGTTGACAGCTGAATTTTCACAATAGACCTTGCTGATTTGATGAACGACTTGATTTTGACTTTGCAATAAAGCTTGAGCCTGGTCAGTTTTTCCCTCCTCCAGAAGCTCCAGAAGCACATTATTAAAGTGATGACGGTCGTGGGCGGCACGGCTATTTTGTTCCGATACCTCCGCCATCAATTCCAAGCGTCGAGACATATTTCGGGCCGCTAATTGCAGGTAATCTCGTTCCGCCTGCATTTTCCGATTCTCCTCTTTAATTTGAAACTCTTGCTGAAGGTTTTTTAGGGAGAGAAAAATAGATCCATATGCGGCAAGGCTGATAAAAATCACTAAAAGAAGCGGTATCCCTTGCTCCGTCAGAGTAACAACAATATCATCCGAAGACAAAACATAGTAATTGAACGTGAGGTAAATGCTTAATGCCACAGCAAAGTATGCTGTCCAATGCTCAACCGCCTGCCGGTACAGCGGGCGTACCCGGCGGGATAAAATCAACAGGAAAACACCGAACAGGATGAAACGCAGCAGCGAGTTGGCATAAACCGGATAAGGAAGATGTCTTGAGCCGATAAAACTGAGGATAATCACAACATCGCTGATGTTCTGTACGGTTAGATAGGAAAACAGCCACTGCATGAAGGTGTCCTTGAATAGTGGCCGAACCGCAAAGCATAGAACCGCAAACAAAATAACATCCAGCTTAGAAAGCAGGGTTAAATTTCTGCTGAGGTAACAATAAATTGCTGTCCCCAAATCGGCGGCTAAAATGCCGAACATAGTCAGCAGTGTAATCTTTTTGGAATATCTCGGCTGTAAAAGCGTCATCATCAGAAGGACGTTGGCGGTAGTTGAGATTGCCGCCCGCACCAAGTCGGGAAAAAGTTCTTTCATTAACGGTTTCCTATTCCTGTCAGATAGTCCATATATGTATCTCGAACTGTAGGATATTGCTTCGCCGCGATGGGTATCATTTTCCCGCCGGTCAATGTGAAGTTCTCCTTTGTGAAACGCTCCACCCGGCGCAGATTGATTACAAATGAGGAGTGACATTGTAAAAAATGCCTGTCCTTCAGAATTGTTGAGGCGTAATTTGAGAAATTCTCTCGAAATGTCCGGCTGAGTATTTCTTCACCGTTTGTCAAACTGAAGATAACAGCGTGACAGCGATATTCACAGCAGATGATGTCCCGCAGTCTGATAACCCGCAGTCCTTCGGCGGTTTTAACGGCAAATGTTTGCTCGTCCGCAAAGTCTGCTTTAGAGACGACCAGTGTTAAAGTATCAAAAAACTGTTGTCTTTGGATTGGTTTAATAAGATAGTTTATAGGATTCGCTGCATAGGCTTGTAAGGCAAATTGCGGCTCCGTAGTAACAAAGATAATTTGTGCCTCCTGATCCAAGCGGCGTATTTCTTTACCCAATTCCAACCCGCTTATCATCGGCATGACAACGTCTAAGATATAAAGATGAAAGCTTTCTATGATGATAGCGGTGAGTAATTGATCGGGATGAGTAAACTCCTTCACATCGACATTAAGATGGTAAGTTGAGATGTACTGATTTGTCAACGAGAGAAGGATTTGCAGTTCGTCTGCCATATCGTCGCAGATTGCAATACGGAGCATGACAGTGGCCTCTTTTCAATGGGGATTTGAAAATATTTTATCATTGTTTTTTTCTCCGCCTCCGGAAACCCCGGTGTCTCAACTTTTTTGGTTTTCTTCCTACTATTTTGGCTTCATACCGATCGAACCGTTCCATAAATCAGATATCATGTTTATGGAAAGAAGATAGGACGTTTCTAAACCGCACCTTATCCCATATGTCTAAAAAAAGGGGCGAACAGTCACAACTGCCCGCCCCGGGAAAAAGATCCTGCCCCGATTTTCTTTTTGTCCCTATAACAACATCATTTAAAATCGGGCTCTGTTCCGTTTATTGAACCGTAGAGATTCTTCCGTCAACTTCAAGCCCCTCGGTGCCGTATGTTGTGAGATAATCCGCCAGGATTTCATCAAAAGCGGAATATTCACCGAGCAATTTATCATCCGCAAACATGGTATATTCATCCCCGCCGATCGCCATAAAATTGTTGGTAGCAACCACATAAGTCGCCGCCGGATCGACCGGTTTTCCATCCACCGTGAGTTCGACGACACGACTGCCGGCCGGTTTGGAAGGATCGAATACAACCCGCATTCCCGCAATCTGAGGGAATGCGCCTTTCAGCTCCGGATAATCACTCAGACCGTTTTCCATGGCATCGATCAAATCCTGTCCGGTGGCTTCAATCGTTACAACATAGTTGCCGAACGGGAATGTGGTGATTACCTGACCTAACGTCACATCGCCGGCGGGAATCGATGCTCGTATTCCACCGCCGTTGGTAATCGCAACGTCCGCTCCGGTTTCAAGCAACATTGCCTGAGCGATCAGATCTCCCAAGTTGGTTTCTTGTTTCCGGTTTGTTTCCCGTTCGCCGTCCAAATCCACCGTGGTTTTTCCGATCACTACGGATGAAATCTCATTAATCTGTTTTTCGATCTCGGTATTGATTTCAAGGACATCCGGATCCGGTTCAAGATTTACAAGATCTCCGTAGGTGATGAGTTTTGCGGATTTTGACACAACGGTCATCCGGTCGGTCGAAGCTTGTCCGGCTGCCAGTTCGATTTCAACCTGATCGATAAAGCGTCCGTGTTCGCCTGCTTGAGCGATTAAGGTATTCCCCACCAATTTCCCCTCCGGTAATTCCGTGTGACTGTGGGCATCGATTATGACATCGATTCCGGGAACCGCATTTGCCAAGCCTTCACTGGTAAACTCACTGCCGGCATCAAGCCCCAAATGAGACAGGCAAACGACAAGATCGACATGAGGACGCAGAAAATCCGCATAATATTTTCCCGCTTCATAAGGATCGATAAATTGCAGACCTTCGGTGTTCACCGGTGAGGATTTATATAATGTTTCGGGGGTGGAAATTCCAAAGACACCCACTTTGATTCCGTCGACATCAAAAATCGTGTATTCGGGAAGAACACTCATTTGTGAATCGGCATAAACCAGATTCCCGGAAAGGATCGGGAAATCCGCCATGTAGTTGAAATCAATCAATTTTTGATACCCGTAGTTGAAATCATGATTTCCGGGAGTCATCGCGTCATAACCGGCTTCATTCATCAACCAAATGATCGATTCTCCTTCCAAGAGAGTGGCAATAACCTGCCCATGGGTGGCATCACCGCTGTCAAAAAGCAATACCGGACCGTTTTGGGCAACCTGTTTTTTATAAGCGGCAATTTTAGCATATCCGATGGATCCGGTCTTAGCTGTTTCCCCCTCGGCGACTTTGTCCGGTGTGTCTGCCGTATAGCTGTGGATATCATTTGTGCCTAAAATGGTTAATTTTACGGTCTCCGCGGCGGTATCCTGCGCACCGGCCGAAAAAACAACGGTGAGCAGAACTGATAGAACCAAGAAAACTGATAAGATTTTTTTATTCATTTCTCCTTCTTTCTCCTTTTTATCGATTTAAAATAGGTTGCTCAGCCCTTTGTAGAATCAAATAAAGAATATTTGATTATTAATAGTATACCTTCAATACCTTGAATATGTTGATCCGCTTTTCATCCGCGGAATTTTTAGCCGTAGAGTATAATTTTTTTGAGATATGGACCTTTTTGACTATACGGATCGGGAAAACATGATGCAAACAACCCCGCTGGCGGCAAGGATGCGCCCGCGGAGTTTAGATGAGTTTGTCGGGCAGGAACATATTCTGGGAGAAGGAAAATTACTTCGAAGGGCAATCGAATCCGACAAACTCTTTTCCTCCATCATCTTGTTCGGTCCCCCGGGGACGGGGAAAACCACATTGGCGCAAATCATCGCCGCTCAGTCGAAAGCTTATTTTGAATCGGTTTCGGCTGTCTTGGCAGGAGTCGCCGACCTTCGTAAAGTGATTGTTGACGCACAGGAACGGAGGAAATTGTATCGGACCCGGACACTCCTTTTTGTGGACGAAGTTCATCGTTGGAATAAGGCACAGCAGGATGCTCTGCTGCCGCATGTCGAAAACGG